>JANNYO010000524.1:0-8731 GCA_031410115.1 Rhodanobacteraceae bacterium
AATAACGGAAGCTTCCGCCTGTGCGGGAATAACGGAAGCTTCCGCCTGTGCGGGAATAACGGAAGCTTTCGCCTGCGCGGGAATGACGGAAGCTTCCGCCTGCGCGGGCGGGGCGGAAACTCCCACCGACGCCAAAAACCCGTCACCCCGCAACCCGCTCAAACCAAGCTGCGCAGACTCAGAAAGCCGTAAATACGCCGCATGACTTTCCGCCATGGTGCGCAGGAAGTGTTCGTGTGCGGCTGCGGTTTGCGCCTGGGATTGCTGAAATGCGGCCAGCCATGCATCAGAAACGATTGCACTGCTGCGCGCGGGTTGCGTAGTCATCGATTCAATTCCTGGTTCGGTTATGGCATTGCTGGGGGGCAAAAGAATGTGTTGCACCGGCGGGTTTGCGTTGGGTACATGCGGCGGCGGTGCTGGCAGCACGCGCGCCAGATTCGGCGGCGGATAGTCCGCATCATTTTGCGGTGGATAAGGCTTGCCGATATTCGCACCGCTAACCGGTACCATTAGGCCCTTAACTAAAGTGCTTTCAGCGGGTAATCGCACGTCACTAAAAAGCCGCGACGCCTGCAGCGCCACGCCCGCTGCAGCAAGTTTGGCTAAGCCGTGCAGCAAAACTGCGATGCCATCTCGACCCTTGCGATCAAGCGCGATTGCTTGATGCGGACGCGTACCCAAAATTGCGCTGACCAGTCCGCTCAACACAGCACTTGGCCCAACTTCTAAAAAGATACGGCTGCCCGCTTGATACATCGCTTCGATCATCGCGACAAATTGCACCGGGGCGGCAATTTGGCCGGCTAGCTGGGCGCGAATTGCGGGCGCAGCCTGGACAAAAACAGCACCACTTTGATTGCCAAACACGGGCTTATGCGGCGCGGAGAAATCAATGTCTGCCAGCGCATTAGCGAAGGCATCACTGCTTTTCCCCATTAGCGTGGAGTGAAAGGCAGCAGCAACCGGCAATCGGCGAAAGGCGATTTTCTCACTCGCCAAGCGCGCCTCAAATACCACCATGGCATCGCTGGCACCTGAGACGATGATCTGTTCTGGCGCATTGTGATTTGCAACGACCACAGCACTGTTTTCGGTACGCAAAAGCGCTTGCACCTGCGCCAATGCGGCAGTCACCGCAGTCATTGCACCCGCCACCGATGCCGCCGCGGCACTCTGCATCAGCGCGCCGCGCGTGCGCGCTATTTTGATTGCCGTTTGCGCGTCATACACGCCGCCTGCATGCAGTGCGCTTACCTCACCAAAACTATGCCCAGCAAAGCAATCTGCGCGTATTGCCAAGTCTTGCAGCAGTGCTAGCATGGCGGTGGAATGCGCGCCGATTGCCGGCTGCGCCCACGCAGTGCGGGTCAAGCGATCACTTTGTTCGGCAACACTTTGCGCATCAAACGCAGGGGCGGGGAACACCACATCATGCAGATTAAGCGCGCCATCAAACACCTGCGCAGCCGCGTGATCCCAGACTAATCGCGCCGATTCAAACTGCATTGCAAGCGCAGCACCCATGCCCAAATACTGGCTGCCTTGACCGGGAAATAGCATCGCCAACTTGCCCGCTGCCATGCCTACGCCATAGCTGGTGCCATCAGGCGAATCAAATGCAGCCTCGGGCTGCGCCTGGATGCGGCTGCGCGCGGCCTGCAGGCGCGCAACTAAATCCGAGGTGCCGGTTGCGATCAGCGCTAAGCGATAGGATTTATCTTTCTGCACATCCCATGCGGCGCGACTTTCGCTGGCGATGCAGGCGAATGGATTTGTTAGTTCACTCATTAAATCAAGCTGCGCAAGCATCGCCGTTGCACTTGCAGTAGCAATTAAGATCAAGTCACAACTCTGCGTTGCTAGCCGCTCAGCGCGCGGTGCAGCGCCGAGATATTCTTCTAGCGCAACGTGAAAATTCGAGCCGCCAAAACCAAATGCACTGACCGATGCGCGCCGTGGGTGTGCGCTTGAACGAATCCACGGGCGGGTTTGGGTGTTGAGGTAAAACGGGCTTTGCGCGATCCTTAAGCTCGGATTCGGCGCGGCAACTTTGATCGTAGGTGGCAATATTTTATGGTGCAGCGCCATCACCGCTTTGAACAAACCAGCGGCACCCGCAGCGGCCTTGGTGTGGCCGATTTGTGATTTCACTGAGCCCAGCGCGCACCACTGTTTACGGTTTTCGTCGGCTGCGCCAAACACCATGGCTAAACCTGAAAACTCAGCGACATCACCGGCCTTAGTACCTGTGCCGTGAGCCTCCATAAGCTCGACCGTGGCGGGTGAGTAGCCGGCATTTTCGTAGGCCCGCCGCAGCGCCTGCGCTTGACCGGCGGCAACCGGCGCATACACGCTTTTAGCGCGCCCATCTGAGGACGTGCCAATGCCTCGGATCAGCGCATAAATACGATCGCCATCGCGCTCGGCATCAATCAAGCGCTTTAACGCCACCATGCCTAAACCTTCGCCCAGCATGGTGCCATCGGCTTGATCGCTAAACGGGCGGCAGTCACCAGTGATCGACAGCGCGGGTGTTTTCGAAAAACACATATACATAAAAATATCGTTGAGCGTGTCCACGCCCCCGGCGATCACCAGGTCACTGTGCCCCAAGTGCAGCTCGTTTACCGCCATCGACAGCGCACTAAACGTCGACGCACAGGCGGCATCCGTTACGCAGTTGGTGCCGCCTAAATTCAAGCGATTAGCAATTCTTCCCGCCACGACATTGCCCAACAGCCCGGGGAAACTTGCCTCTTGCCAGGGCACATATTGCGCCGCGATGCGATCGCAAGCGGCCTGCACGTCCGGCTCGCTCAAGCCGGTTTCTCGCAGCGCTTTGATCCACACCGGGCGCTGTAAGCGCGAGACCATGGAAAACAGCAACTCCTGCGCCGAGGTGACACCCAAAATGACCGATATGCGCGAACGATCCATACCGGAAAAATTTTCCCGCGCCGCATCCATCAGCACCGATTGCGCCACCACCAAAGCGAGTAATTGCGCGGTATCGGTGGCGGGCAGCGTGGCGGGTGGAATGCCCCAGCCGAGCGCGTCAAAATCAATCGGGCTTAAAAAACCACCACGTTTGGCATAGGTTTTATCCGGCGCGTTGACGTCAGCATCGTAGTAGTCGGCGATCCGCCAGTGGCTTTTCGGCACGTCGGTCAGCAAATCACGCCCGGCCAATATATCGCGCCAAAAGCCGGTTGCGTCGTGCGAACCAGGGAATAGCGCGCTGACGCCGACGATGGCGATGGGTAGGGAACTTACTTTATTATTAATCGACATTTTGCTCACTATGAAATCAAATTAGGCAAGCCGACGCGGGCGAAAATCAAACGCGGCGGCGGGCACCGGCGCACCGAAACTTCGCAGCTGTTGCGCGCGGGTAATGCCGGCGGCACCTTCCAATAAATTGCGCGCCACCTGCGCCACCGTGCGCTCGGCTGGGTCGCTTAGGAAACTACCCATCGTCCAGGTATTAAACGCGCCCATCGCCGGCCCACACCAGATTTGAAAGTCCGCGCTGCGTGCTTGCACGCCGTCTATTGCCCAGCGGCTAGACAGGCCCAAGTAGCTGCGAAACACCAGCGCCATCAAGTGTTTAGGGTCGGTTTGCGCACGCTGCACCTGGGCCGGGTCACGCTGCTGCCAGAACGCGAGTGTCGCCGTCGTCGCGTCGGCAAAGCTGGCGCGTAAAATTTGTGCCTCAACTTTATCGCGCTCAATAACCGGAATAGCATCCAGCGCCGGATAACCGCGATACAGCTCATATAGTTTGGCGGCGCGCGGCGCAAATAGAGTGCCGCGCCGCAGCACCTGCACTTTCACGCCCATCTCAAACATATCCGCTGCCGGTGCCATGATCACATCGCTCATTTCTGCGGATGCCAGCATCAGCCGCGCGCCGTCATCAAGGGCACTTTCAATACAGGCTTGGTTGACTGAACCCGTCTGCACATACGCCGCACCCAGCGCGAACGCGGCAGCAACGGCGGCGGGCGTGCCCAATCCCCCGGCCGCGCCAATACGAACGGGAAAACGATAGTTATGTTCCTGACTAATTTCATCCCGCAAGCGCGCTAAGCTGGGTAGCAATGCGCTCAATGGACGGTT
The DNA here is from genome assembly GCA_031410115.1 of Rhodanobacteraceae bacterium. GTDB lineage: Bacteria > Pseudomonadota > Gammaproteobacteria > Xanthomonadales > SZUA-5 > JANNYA01. Next base: position 4,123 of record JANNYO010000524.1, read on the forward strand.
GTCGGTGTGGCCGCCAGAATCACTTTCTGCGGTGATGTCCTCAGCCAACGGTACGCGCTGCGCCAACTCGACTTCCATTGCCGTCAACAGTCCGCGCGCCTGTAAATCTTGCAGAATCGACATCGGTGGCGGCGAGATAAAATGCCGTGCAACCTCGGCCCGCGATACTTTTGCAACTAGGCGATTGCGCCGAAGCACCGCACCATTCGGGCTTAAGCGCAAACCAGTGCAGGCGTAGCGCACCACCGCTGGCGTAAGCGCCAAATATGCGGATGCCTCGACACAGCGCACGTTTTTGCGCAGCAGTAACTCAGCCACCGCAGCTTCAAGCTCGGGATCCGCCGGGCTATGAATCAGGTTCACGCCCCAAGGCAAGTTTAAGGGATCTAGTTGCGCTTGGAGTTCGTCAATCGCCGCCGCCACGCGCGTCAGCGACAAACCGGCCGCGCCGAAAAAGGCCAAACAGCCGCTGTGCGCCATCGCCATCACCAAACGCACGCTGGCAATACCGTTCGCCATGGCACCGGCGACGTAGGGAAAGCGCGTGCCATGCACTGCGTTAAAGCTGCGATCACCCAGCCATTCTGGATACAGCGGCGGCAAAATGCCCAGCAGGGGCAGTGTGCGCGGGCGGTCAGCTTGCACAGTCAGCGCCCCAGCCAAACCTATACCCACGCCGCCATCATGCGGATTTTGCAGCACATAGACGGTGCAACGCGGGGTGTGCAAGGCCGCGGTAATCGCGTCGGCGGTAAACGCGGGTGGCGTATTTTCGGCGGGCAGAAAGAAATTTTGTCGCGCGTTTTCGGGCTGCACTAGAATTGTGGCACTCAGTGGCACTTTGTCGGGGCCGCAGTTATATCCTTCAGCGCATGAAAAAGCCACAGGGAACTGAAATTGACGCCGTACTGGGCAGCGCAAAAATATCGCGCGACCCAGCCAAACTGCGGTTGCGCGAGCGCAAAAAAGATGCCACCCGGCGGGCGTTAGTGCGCGCTGCAAACGCCCGCTTTCACCGCTTTGGTTTCGATGCCAGCACGATTGATGAAATTTGCGCCGACGTTGGCGTCAGTCGGCGGACGTTTTTTCGCTATTTTGCCAATAAAGAAGCGCTGGCGTTTCCGCATCGGGCGGAACGATTAGAGCGCTTTTTAGAGCTGCTTGAAGGCGCGCCCACGGCCGAATCACCGTTCACCAGCCTGCGCCAAATCGCGCAAATTTTCGCGCGCGAATATTCGGTCAATCGCGAACAGCAAATTGCGCAACAGCAGCTGATCAGCCGCACACCGGCGTTGGTGGCGCGCGAAAACGAGATTGATCGCGACTGGGAAAACGCGATGGCGGATGTGTTTATGCAGCGCTTCGCCAAGGCGCGCAAACAGGGCAACGGCGCCGCTGAACTGCCCGCGCGCATGCTTGCGGGCGCTGCAATTGGCGTCATCCGCGCGACCTTGCGGCACTGGTTTACGCGCCAGGGCAACGCGGATTTGAGCAAACTCGGCGCGCAGGCACTAGACGCGCTGGAGGATGGCTTTCAGACAATTTGCGCAAAAGATTGGGTCTAGCGCACCGCCGCCGCAAGCGTGCGGGAAAATTATGTGACTATTCTGCGCCTGGGGTTTTTGGAGACAAACACAATGAATCGTTGGCTACTCAGCGGGTTAATTTTACTCTTGCTCGCCGCCTGTTTTGAGTCGATGGCGCCTTTAAGCCCGCCTGGACAACCGGCATGCGGTAACGATCAATTTTGCCACGGCACACGCTTTGTCGGCACTTGGAATTGCACGTCAGCGGATATGGCGAAGAGTGAAACAATGATCGCGACCATTTTGCCGTTTGATGCGCAGCAGCTGCTAATCGAATTGAAGGATTCATCCGACCCAGAACCCACGCGCTATCGGTTTTATCCGACGCTCGTGTCGGCTGGAAATGGCAGTAGCCAACCTGGCAAAGGCAAAGCGGTCAGCCAAATTTTATGGAACGCGCAAGAACTCAAAGCCAAGGAAACGCCCGCGAAGTGGAATTTCGTCCGGATCAAACAGCCAAAAAGCACGGAATTAATCGCCCAAGTTGTTCAAGACGATGCCCTGGCTGGCAGTTCGGAATCCGACAAAATGGCGAATTTGCGCGAACGGCTTATGGACGAGTCAATCTATGGTGCCGAGGTGCGGTGCACCCTGGTGCCCTGAGCGATTTTTTGCCGTGCGTTAAATCTTAAACCGTGCGCACAGCGCCGGTGATTTGAGCGACATCGTCAGCGGTTAAACCTAAGCCTGCCGCCAAATCGCTGAGGTAGGCTTTTTCCGCGTCCGTGTCATCGCTAATTGCCATCAGTGCCGCGCCGTAAGTTTCGCGCTTCAATCCATCACGGGTTTGACTGGTAATTTCCGCAAGCCCAGCCGGTGTGGCGATTTGCGCGAGTAAAAACTGTTGCGTCGCTGGACTCAACCCGGCGGTCAAAGCGCGCTCCAAAATCCGGCTACGTTCATCGCTGTCCATCGCCCCGTCGGCATAAGCGGCAGCAATCATGGTGCGAATCAAATGCGTAGCGTCTGCCTGTCGATCATCGGCGGCTTGCGCAGGCGCTTGCAGCGCTGCCGGAAGTGCGGCACTGAGCATCGGTGGTGGCGGTGGCGGCATCGCCTGCATCGGCGGCGGTGTACCGGCATTCGTGGCCGCGGCATTTTGCTCTTGATAGTGCTCAAACGCCGCCCACGCCACGCCGAGCGCACCGATGCCCAACGCGCCTTTGCTCAAGCCTGCGCCGATGCCACCGTTGACTGAGCCTACCCCTGCACCCATTGATCCTGCCGCGCGGCCAAGGGCGCTGCCACCCAACATGCTGCCTAATAATCGTTCAATATCAAACATGACTTTTCCTTTTTTGATGGTGCCAAACACACTTTTGTGTGCTGCCAAAGTCTAAAGTAATTTGCGAAACCTAGACCACTGCCGGTAGTACCGCGTTGGCCACTTTTGCCGCATCGCCTTCCGGCGACACGGCAAATGAGTGAAAAACTATCTGCACGACTTTAACCCCGCTACAAGAGTATCCTCCGCACCAGTTTCTAATTCGAACGCCCTCCACGCTTATGGTTAACGCCGATCTTTTTTCCCGACTTGTGCCACTGCATTCCTTACTGCATGGTGATCAGGGCACATTGGCAAAGCAAAGCAGCGTATTGAGCTATCGCGCCGGTCAAGTGGCGTTTTCACGCGGTGAGTTGGTGCGCAATCAAGCGTATTTAGTCAGCGGTGAAATCGAATTGCAGGGCGAAAGTAGCAATATGATTTTGCGCGCCACCGGCGAAAACGCGCGCCACCCGCTTGCACCTGGGGCGAAGCGCCCGGCAACCGCACTTTGTCTTAAACCCTCGCAGATTTTGTTCGTTGATCGTGACCTACTGGATTTGTTGCTGACCTGGTCGCAAACCGGCGGCGCGAGCGCTAGGAACGATCTGAAGTCGCTGCCTGATAGTGATTCCGCTGAGCTAGACGATAACAATGACTGGATGGCGTCTTTGCTGCAAAGCAAAGCTTTTCTGCGCGTGCCGCCGGGAAATATTGCGCAGATTTTTGCCAGCATGGAAGCGGTGAGTTTCAGTCCAGGCGAAACCATCATTCAACAGGGCACGCCCGGCGATTATTATTACGTCGTCACCGAAGGACGGGTGCAAGTGGTTTTGCGTGATCGCGATGGCACCAGCGAAGAAGAATTGGCGCAATTGGGCGTCGGCAAAGCCTTCGGCGAAGAAGCGCTGGTGTCGGGCGCGCCGCGCAATGCCAGCGTACGCGCGCTCACACGCTGTACCCTGATGCGCTTATCTAGCACCGCGTTTTTGCGGCTTTTACGTGCGCCGCTGCTGCAAGAAATTGCGTTGGGCGAACGCGGTGAAAAGCAACTACTTATCGATGTGCGCTTAGCCGAAGAATTTGCCCATGGGCACTTGCCCGACGCGATCAATTTGCCGCTAGCACGCGTGCGCGAAGGCGCGAAAGCGCTAGATCCAAACGGTGAGTATTTGGTTTACTGCGACACGGGCCGACGCAGCGCATCGGCTACATTTTTACTTACCGAGCGCGGTTTAAACGCCAAAGTGATTCGCGGCGGTGTGCCGATTGAAGACCTAACCATAGGTTCAGAGCTAGCAACGGGTGCGGATTTATCTAGCGGTGAAGATTAAACGACACGGCAGATAAGTCTTTAACGGCGCAAAACACGCTCAAATAGCCGCCGCCCACTGCTCAAATGGCCCCGTAATCGCCACGGTAAAACCCGGGGTGTAGACGTTTGCGAACAGCCACTTGCCATCTGGACTCATTGAGCATCCTGACCATTCAGAATACATGCCCGCTGGGTCGTCCAAATTGTTTTGCGCAATTGGCGTGACCTTGCCGGATTGACTCAAAAAGTACAGCTCTTGCGGGAACACTTCTTTGCCGTCCTGACAAATAATGTGCCCACCCGCCGGGCCGGTTTCAATGGCGTCGGGAAAGTTCATCACCAGCTTGTCGGTACTTTCATACACCAGCTCAAGCTCAGCGGTTTTCGGGCGGTACACAAACACCTGACCCTGGGCAATATCGCCGCCGTTGGTGGAGGTGAAAA
>JANNYO010000525.1:0-4672 GCA_031410115.1 Rhodanobacteraceae bacterium
TCAACTCGCTCGACACCGAGGCGTATCTCCTGTGGGTGGAGCGCCTCCTCTCCGGCGGCAAGGAGAACGTCATCCTGTGTGAACGCGGCGTCACGAGCGTGAATCGCTACACCCGCAACACGCTCGGGCAAATCACCGGCATTCGTGCGCTCGCCCCGGGCGAAACCCGCGCGCAAACCATCATTGCCAACGCCAGCTATGAGCCTTTTGGCCCACTCAAATGGATGCAATATGCCAGCGCCACCACAGTGACAAAAACCTATGATCAAAACTACCAGCCCACCTTGATTGATAGCAAAAATGGCTTGGGCGTAACGCTATTAAGTCTGGGCTACGACTACGACGACGTCGGCCGCACCAGGTCGATCACGCAAACCAATAGCCTAGGCAGCAGCACGCAATATTTTAGCTACGACCGCCTGCACCGGCTGAAAGAAGCGCGCGATAGCCCCAGCCCCGGCATCGGCACCATTGAGCAATACAGCTATGATTTAGTTGGAAACCGCTTGAGCGCCAAACAGGGCGCAAATGCCGCTGAAAGTTACCGCTACAGCAATCAAGCCAGCGTGCCCTTGTTCCCAACTGACCCCAACTACGCCAGCAAATCGCACCGCCTAAACGGTTTTGGCAGCAGCGACAGCCGCAGCTATGACGCCACCGGCAACTTGAGCTACAGCAGTGATATGCAGCGGCAATTGAGTTACAACGCTCGTGGCGAGCTAACCGATACCAGCGCAGATGTCTGTGCTGTCGGCGCCAAGATTTGTTTTGGCGCGACCCGCTACAGCTACAATGCCAGCGGCGAACGGGTGAGTAAAGAAACGCCTTATTCCTACAATGTATTCGTTACGACCGACGGTGCACAGCCAGAGGCAGGTTCTAGCACGGAACGTCCTGCGCTGCCTAATCGCAATGAAAGCTACGCACTTTTTGATGAAGCCGGGCAAATCTTGGTGGATCAAACCATCAATGTCACGCAATACCCCTGCGGTCGCTGTCGCGACCCCTACGTGGAATACATCTACCTAGACGGCATGCCGATTGCCGCACTTAATGACCCGAACGGCTTCAACGGCCTAACCGTGACCGAGCTCTATGACGATCACCTAGGAACCCCGCGCCAGGCCAATGATGCTGGCACGCAAAGCTGGAGCTGGGCCAATTTAAGCGGCAATAGCGCAAGCGGCGGCGGCAATAGCTTTGGCACGCAGGCCAATATCGGCTTAGGCATTAACCTGCGCTTCCCCGGCCAACAATACGATTGGCAAACCGGCCTAAATTACAACTACATGCGTTTTTATGAGCCGAGGACGGGGCGGTATATAACCAGTGACCCGATTGGGCTGGCTGGCGGGATGAATACGTATCTTTATGCGAATGGGAATCCGCTGATGTTTATGGATCGGAACGGAATGTTTATGGAACCTGTTTGGGGCGCAATTTATGACTCAACGGGATATGAGCCCGATGATTCCACGGTTGATTTTGTCGCAGGTTGGGGTGATTCACTTAGTTTTGGAGGTAGTAGGAAGCTGCGAGGTCTTGGTGATATTGGCTCAGTTAATACCTGCAGCGGCGCTTATAATGCGGGTGAGATGGCGGCAATGCTTCATAGTCTTGCATTTGGTGGTGCGCATTTAGGGCGAAATGCATTAAATCAATTGGGAAAAACGGGGACTTTAAGGCTGGGACTTTCGCGACTGCTTAGTGATCCAAGGAAGTGGGGGACGGTGAGAGATATGTGGAGCAGGGCTGCTGGAGCTGGTCAAGCATGGCTGCTAAGGAACGGTGTTCAATTACACCATTGGTTTAAGCCTCAGTCTGTTGGCGCTTTGAATGCAGGATGGAACTACATGCCCGTTTCTGCGTGGCTTAATCGAATTATGAGTAATGGGGAAACAAGTAGGGCTGCATTTGTTTGGTTTAATGGATTTAGATTGTCGGTAATGGGGATTTACGGCGCAGCGCCGACGGTCGGCGCGCTTGAAGCTGCCGACGCCATTCAGGGGAAATGTGATTGTGGGAATTAGAAAATCAAAACCGAGTGCTAGTAATACGATTTTATGGACACTATTATTTCTAACATTAGGCATTCTCGCATTTTTTTTCGCAGGGCCTGTAGGGACTGTGCCGTTCTTATTTATTGTAATAAGCAATATTATGTTTATTTTCCAAAAAGAAGAAAAGGAAACTAGCAGAGAGTCGCCGCCGATCGACAGGAAGCGCGATGGAATTATGTTTAGCGAAATTAGTGATTTAGGCTTTGCTCCTCCTTCGATCAACGAGTTCAGTGCCTTTTTAATTGACGGTGACGACTACTATGGGAAGTTTTTTAAATTTTCCGAGCGATATATGTTTGTTGGAATAAATGCTAGCGGCGATAAGATAAGTCAAATTAATGCACTAAACAAATTGCTCGTCAATTTTAAAAAGGTGGAATTTGAATTTTTGCGTTTTGTTCATTCAGAAGAAGTTCTCAAGAAATACTCTGCGCCAAATATTAGAATATGTTATATTGAGGCGAGTCCCGCCGAGCCATTTGATGAGTTCTATTTGCGGATACTTTCCGATAACTCTGCATATGAATACGAATGCTTACTAAGAGATTTCAAATTTTATAAAATATCTGAAATTAAAAATTAATTTGCACCCCCAAAAAAATTTTTTGCCAGTGAATAATTACTTCCTCGCTTGCCTCGCACTGCCATTTAGCCTGTGCCCAAGCCCAATCCAGCCCAATCCCAGTCCGAAAAAACCCCACTCAACCCAATTTACGCTGCACTGCAATCCGCCGCTCCATGGGATATGGCATCGATGGAAATGAACAACAATGGATGCGAAAGTGACTGTAAGTAGATTCCCTCACAAAAAGCATGCTGCAATTCCCATCTCCTTTTCAGATAGCATTCTTGGTTTTTTTGCTTTATATAGACCTTCTAAGTTTGAATTGGATATCATTAAGTGTTATCGAGACTTATTACCGCCAGAATTGGCTATAATATTAGATATTCAGCTAGCTTCATTTAACAGGATGAGGAGGCTTATCAATTACGAAGTCAGTTTTGTGGTTTTCGCTCACTCTACCGAGAAGCTATTAAAAACTGTCCCAAGGCTAAGTGAATATAGCGAGACACACAACGTCGCCAGTATGCGAGCAAATTGTAACGATGGAAATTTGATATAGTGTAAAATAGAAACTTATGACGGGGTTATTTATAAAATTAAATTCAGTTCAAATAAGGAGCATGCGCTTTTATGAGCCCAGAACCGGGCGCTATATCACTAGCGAACCGATTGGGCTGGGCGGCGGGATGAATACTTATCTTTATGCGAATGGGAATCCTACGAATAATGCTGATGAATTTGGATTACTAGCTGACGGGTCTATGGCAGAGGCGTGTTACGGTCAGCCGCAATCAACGCGTGATTACTTAAGGCAAGAAGCTGAAAAACCATTAACTGCGTGTAAAAAAAATGCTCTGGCAAACTTTGCTTTAGGAATAACACCGATCGGCTCAGCGATAGGTTTGGGTCTGGATTTAGCTGGTTTTGAGTTCGACTTTGATGAGCCAGAATTTTCGAGTCAAGATTATGATGCTGGTACACAACTTGCGCTAATCGGGCATATCAGTGACGCACATGCAAAAGAAGCTTACCAAGCTCGAATCGCTAGACTTAAATCGCAAATTGAAAGGCGATCCAAACAAGCGTTGAAACGTGCGCGTGCAAAGGCATTAGGTAAAACTTTGGCAAGAAAAGGCTTTTTCAGAGTCATAGGTAAAAGACTTGGTCCAATTGGGGCAGCAATTCAGTTTGGAATAGATATGGATAAATGTGATCGCGAATGTACAAAATAATATTCATGACGTCCTTTTTACTGTCGGTGGCATTTTTTTTATTTCAATTAAATGACACACCGATATTAGCTGGTGATAGCCGATTTTTTTGGCTTATGTACGGCTGTTTATCGTTTGCTTTTTGGAATTATCTACCTTACCTTGTTGAAGAAAAGTCGGCGGGAAAAAGGCCCAGTAAAAACCTGCTGTTATTAGTTCCAGTTTTAATCACCGTTGCATCAGTTACTGTTTCAAACGACTATAAAAAAATAATAGCTATCTTAGTTTCGACGTGTTTATTTTTCTGGCTGACGTGTATGGCGTTTTTTGGGAGAAGTAGTTTCTCCCCAACTATTTACAGGCTTGCAAAAGACCCATTTAGTATTATTTTTAATGCCACTAGAAAACCTGATTTCAGAAAAAACCACTACAAGAAAGATAGAAAGCGATGATTTCACACAATGAGAAGACTTCTCAACTTAGATATTTATGGCGAGGTTGTTTATAAAATAAAATTCAGCTCAAACAAAGGCAATTGCTACCCGACGTCAGATTATTATTTCGACAATATTAAGGCGTTATAGATTAAAAAATTATATATTAACAAGCAATATTTAAACCAGGCCATAAAAATGAAAAAATACGCCATCTCTCTAGCACTGCATTTAAGCTTCGCCGCCCAAGCGCAAATTTACACCGATAAAAGCCCGGCGGTTCCAAACTCGAAGTGCAACACCACCTTTAATGTTCAAGCATCCATCAACGCAGCACGAATTTCAACGCAATTACGCGCGCGGCGATGTTTTGGGTATTCAAAGTATTTTTGCGCGCGTGCG
>JANNYO010000526.1:0-1127 GCA_031410115.1 Rhodanobacteraceae bacterium
GCATCCAAAAATACGGTTTTTAGCGACCAAAGAGCATGAATCGCCGACGTTGATAGGCTAAAGCGTACAATTGCTAAAATAGCCCGACGCTTTAAGCCGTAAAAGGAACTGACATGGACACTATTAGATCAACTCAGCATGTGCACGACGGACAGGTGCATGTTTCTGTGCCTGCGGAGTGGGCGAATGAAGAAGTCGAAGTGTTTGTTACGCGTAAAAGCAAAATCATTAACATTTCTGCCCCAAAAACCAAGGCCGAGCAAATGGCGGCATTGCAGCGCTTTATTGGGTCTGGAAAGCCGATGCCTGGCGAGCCAAGCATGCTTGATCAGCTAATCGCCGAGCGACGTGAAAGCTTGTGAAGCTGCTTTTGGATACTTCGATTCTTGTGTGTTTTTACAAAAAAGAATTTGGCTGGCATTTTGCACTGGACAAGATCGAGATTGCGTCAGAGGTGTTGCTTTCCGCAATCAGCATTGCCGAATTCGGGCGCTTGTGTTTGACGGATGGTAAATCTATTGAAGATGCCTACGATGCGCTTGAGTCAGTGTTGAAGTTAATAACCACGGTCATTCCTGTCGACAAAACAACCTCGATAACGATTTTGGACATCACGGCTCAAGCTAAAAGCCGAGTGCCGTTGGTGGACGCAATTATCGCCGCCACCGCAATCCAACACGGCGCAGTTTTACTGCATCGCGACGCACATTTTCGTGGCATCCCACAAACCATGCTGCATCAAGAAGAATTACCCGCCCCAAATAGTGTCGAAGCCCAAAATAGTATTAAAGCCAAGGAAGGCAAATGAAATTCGTAGATGAAGCCCAAATTCACGTCACTGCCGGTAATGGTGGCAATGGTTGCGTCAGCTTTAGGCGGGAGAAGTTTATTCCGCTCGGCGGCCCGGATGGCGGCGATGGCGGCGATGGCGGCAGCGTGTATTTGCTGGCCGATGAAGGTCTAAACACGCTGGTTGATTTTCGCTACAAGCGCCGTTTTGATGCGCGCAGTGGCATCAAAGGCACGCCACGCCAGTGCAATGGCGCTGGTGGCGATGAACTGGTGGTGCGGGTTCCGGTCGGCACAGTGGTGAAAGATGTCGATACTGACGAGGTGATCGCGGATTT
>JANNYO010000527.1:0-5314 GCA_031410115.1 Rhodanobacteraceae bacterium
GCGGCGCGGGCGTTGAGTGATATTGGTCGCTAGGTTTTGTGGCTGATGTGCGCGCATTGCAACAAGTTTAAATAAAAAATCTATTCAAAATCTGACGTATAAATCTCGATGTTTTGCGTTAATTGCCTTTGAAGAAGCGAAGCAGGATGTTTTGGATTGGATTACTTGGTACAACACTGATCGTCTGCACTCAAGTTTGGGGTTTAAATCCCCAGCGGCATTTGAGGCGAATTTGATTCGAACCCACGCGGCAATTGCCGCATGATTGCCATAGACTAGCGGGAACGGTTTTTAGAACAAGGTCAGCGAGTGCGTAATGGCCTGGTGTCACAGCGGTCAAAATAATCAAATCCGTTGGAAATGTGACAGCCCTCCCAATTAGACGTCGGGAGAGCAAAGTGAAACCGGCGGCCTAACCCTCCGCTGGTTTTTAATTCCAAATCGCATCTACCCCAACAAACTCAACGCCTTCGCTCGTTGAATTTCATCACGTACCGCAGCAGCTTCTTCAAACTCTAAATTTTGCGCGTGTGCGAACATTTGGCTTTCGAGTTTCTTTAAGCGCCGTCCGATCTCTTCAGGGCCCATTGCGGCCCAATCGGTGAGCGGCTGCGCGGGTTTTACTTCGCCCCGCTTGCCAGCTTTCCCGGGCTGCGGCGCGTGCATCGCTTCGCGCGCGCTTTCCATAATGTCGGAAACTTTTTTCGTCACCGAACGCGGCGTAATATTGTGCGCGACATTATATTCGACCTGTTTTTCCCGTCGTCGCGCAGTTTCATCTATGGCGGTGCGCATGGAATCAGTGATGCGATCACCATATAAAATCGCCTTGCCACGTAAATTTCGCGCCGCGCGACCAATGGTTTGGATTAAGGATCGGTGTGAACGCAAAAAGCCTTCTTTGTCGGCGTCTAAAATTGCCACCAAAGATACCTCGGGCATATCCAAGCCCTCGCGCAGCAAATTGATGCCAACCAGCACGTCAAACAGCCCCAACCGCAAATCCCGGATAATCTCGACACGCTCGACGGTTTCGATGTCCGAGTGCAAATAGCGCACCTTGATACCCTGCTCGGACAGATAGTCGGTCAAATTTTCCGCCATGCGCTTGGTGAGTGTCGTCACTAAAACGCGATCCCCCAGCGCGGTGCGTTCGCGCACTTCGCTTAAAACATCGTCCACTTGCCCGGCAACTGGGCGCACTTCGACTTCGGGGTCAATCAAGCCGGTTGGGCGCACCAGCTGTTCAACAATCGCGCCGACCGAATGCTCCAGCTCATAGTTGGCCGGAGTTGCCGATACAAAAATCGTGCGTGGTGCGCGCCGCTCCCATTCTTCAAAGCGCAGCGGGCGGTTATCTAGGGCGCTGGGCAGGCGAAAACCGAAATTGACCAATGTTTCCTTGCGCGACCGGTCGCCTTTGTACATTCCGCCCAATTGCGAGACGGTCACGTGTGACTCATCAACAATCATCAGCGCATCGGGCGGCAAATAGTCAAATAGCGTCGGTGGCGCTTCGCCTTCGCCCCGGCTGGTTAAATGCCGGGAATAATTTTCAATGCCGTTGCAGTAGCCAATTTCCGTCATCATTTCTAAATCAAACGTGGTGCGCTGTTTTAAGCGCTCCGCCTCCAATAATTTACCGGCCTTATAATATTCTTCTAAGCGTTCGCGTAACTCTGATTTAATCGTCTCTATCGCCTGCACCACGGTTTTACGGGTCGTGACGTAATGACTTTTCGGATATATCGTGAAGCGCGGCACTACATTTTGGATATGCCCAGTCAGCGGATCAAACAAGCTTAATTTCTCGACTTCACCATCAAACAACTCGATGCGTAGCGCTTCTCGCTCTTCTTCGGCAGGGTGCACGTCAATCACTTCGCCGCGCACCCGATAGCTGCCGCGCCGCAATTCTAAATCACCGCGCACATATTGCATCTCAGTCAAACGGCGGATCAGTTCGCGCTGCGGGATTTTATCGCCACGCACCACGTGCAATACCATATTAAAATATTGATTTGGATCACCCAAGCCATAAATTGCGCTGACGCTGGCAACAATAATGGCATCACGCCGGGTCAATAAAGATTTCGTCGCCGAAAGCCGCATTTGTTCAATATGCTCGTTGATGCTGGCGTCTTTTTCAATAAAAGTATCAGATGAAGGTACATAGGCTTCAGGCTGATAATAATCGTAATAACTCACAAAATATTCCACAGAATTGTGTGGGAAGTATTCTTTAAATTCGCCGTAAAGCTGGGCCGCCAGTGTTTTATTGGGCGCCAAAATGATCGTTGGCTTTTGCACGCTTTGAATCACGTTTGCGATCGTGTAGGTCTTGCCCGAGCCGGTAACGCCCAGCAGCGTTTGATGCGCCAAGCCCGCATTAAAGCCCTGAATTAAACTTTCAATCGCTTTGGGTTGATCGCCAGCGGGCTGATAATCACTGACGAGCTGGAATTTCGGGGAATCGTTCATGGACATCAGGCTCGGTGTAGAGGTACCAAATTTGCACGAGTTTGCCGTTTCGGCGGATGAAGGGCGAGTGTGCGGGTGAATTTCAATGATTCGTTTGGCTGTGTCGCCGGTTTGCTGAACAAAGCAAAACTTGGGATGCGTTGCAGCGTGGCGCCCAGCCGGTTTGGCGCACATCACGCTTGCTGTTCGGGGGTAAAGCTCGCTATGCTTGCTGACTTACCGGCAGCTGCCAAGCGGCTGTCGACTTTCATGGATTGAGAGGTTCTAACATGGCTCGAGTTTGCCAAATCACGGGTAAGCGCCCGATTAGCGGGAACAATGTATCCCACGCCAACAACCGCACGCGTCGCCGGTTCATTCCGAACCTGCAATGGCACCGTTTTTGGGTGGCGTCGGAAAACCGCTTCATTCGTATGCGAATCAGCATGAACGCAATGCGTACGATCGACAAGAATGGAATTGACGCCGTGCTCGCTGATCTTCGCGCTGATGGCGTTAAAGTCTAAATGGCCTAACCGCCTTACCGATTAAGGAAATTACGCCATGCGTGACAAAATTAAGCTCGTATCGACCGCTAAAACGGGTCACTTCTACACCACCGATAAAAACAAAAAAGCGACGCCAAACAAGCTCGAATTCATGAAATTCGACCCAGTTGCGCGCAAACATGTTCTGTACAAAGAATACAAAATCAAATAGTCGCCCCGTATTTGACGTTCATGAAAAGCCCGCATACAGCGGGCTTTTTGTTGCGCTAAACGGATCCCATTGCTGTAGACATATGGCTCTTGCGTTCTGCGGTATACGCCCACCACGGCATGGGCGTATCGCCTGCGACAAAGCGTGTTACTGAAATAAAAACATCAATCACGCATGGATCATGACGTACCGCCGTGAGCAGGCAAAGGCGTTCGTACATCTCAAAAGGGCAGCACCCGATCAGTTGCATGGGCGTAAAAATTCCCAGTAGTTGTAAATCCGCTGCGCCCGCTCGGCCTATATTGGGCAGATCCGTCAACGCCTTGAGTTCACTTCGGTTGACTTTATTGGGGTTCATTGACTGCCTAAATCCTTGATTATAGAAAAGAGCGCTCGGCGTTCCGCGCTTGGGTGCAGGTGGAAAAAGTCAAAAAAGCTAAAACGTACGAAATTGACCATGTATTAGTAAAATTGACCGCGATTTTTTCGAAAAACCGTGAAAAACCGCTGGCACGCATCTTGAATTGCAGTGCTCAAGGCGCATCGCGCCGGGCCCTTCAACTAGAGAGAAATGATTATGGGAATTTTTACGCGCTTGAGTGACATCGTCAACTCCAACATTAATTCATTGCTCGACAAAGCCGAAGACCCAGAAAAAATTCTGCGCCTAATGGTGCAAGAAATGGAAGACACACTGGTTGAGCTGCGCACTGCAGCGGCGAAAGGCATTGCGGATCGCAAAGAGCGTGATCGATTCGTGCTGAATTTACGGGCTGACACGCTGGATTGGGCGGCAAAAGCGGAGTTGGCACTGTCGCGTGGACGCGAAGATTTGGCGAAATCTGCACTGGTACATAAGGCAAATTTGACCGAGCATTTAGCGGTCCTCGAAAAAGAAGTGGCGTTGATTAGCGAGCAGCTGGCGCAATTGTCAGAAGACACGGCAAAGCTGCAGGCAAAATTGGCTGAAGTCAAAGCGCGTCAGCGCACGATTGTGCTGCGCCATCAGCATGCCGAGCACACGCTTCGTGCGCGCAGCCAAGTGGCAAATCAGCGCGTTGAGGGCATGATGCAGCGTTTCGACTATGCCGAGCGCCGCATTGATGGGCTGGAAGCGCAGTCAGAAGCGCTGAGCTTTGGGCGACAAAAATCCTTGAGCGCCCAGATTAGCGAACTAGAAACCGATGAACGCATCACCGCTGAACTGGACGCATTGAAAGCCCGCATGAAGGCCGAGAAAGCGGGCGGCGAAAGCAATAACAACAGCAACAGCGGGAGCGTTTAATATGTCCGGTGTGGCAGAAGTTGCTGTCATTCTTTCGCTAGCTGTGGTGGCACCGATCGCAATCATCACCAATTTCATTCTCAAGTTGCGCCAGAACCGTGGCTTGAGCACGGATGACGAGCGCATGTTGAGTGATTTGTGGCAAAGCGCGAAGCGAATGGAAGATCGAATCAGAAGTCTGGAACGTATTTTGGATGCGGATCAGCCCACTTGGAGAAACAAATCATGAGTCGTCGTAGTCGTCGTGAAGCCAGAGCAGACATGTTCATCGGCGGGCGCATCAACCCACACCGTTTGTATCGCAGTAATAACCGGCTGCTAGCGGGCGTGGCATCAGGTATCGCAGAGTACCTAGGCCTGAGCGTGACGGGCACACGTTTAGCGGTGTTTTTCCTATCGTTTGCATTTCCGCTGGTGCCGCTGATCTATCTGGTGATGATTTTCGTGTTGCCGCGCCAGCCTGAGGGGCTGTATGAAAGCCCAAACGATGAGGCGTTCTGGCGCACCACTGCGTTGGCACCGAGCACCAGTTTTTCTGACGCGCGCTATCGCTTTCGCGATATGGAGGAACGGGTGCGCGGTATCGAAGAATATGTCACGAGCGCCAAGTACGAGTTTGAACGCGAATTGCGGCGTTCGCCGCCTGCGCCGCCAGTAGTTTAGTCGGCAAAGTAGTTTGACTCTTTTTTCCGTGTCGCCTTCCCGCGAGACTCTTTTTTCCGTGTCGCCTTCCGGCGAGACTCTTTTTTCCGTGTCGCCTTCCCGCGAGACTCTTTTTTCCGTGTCGCCTTCCGGCGAGACTCTTTTTTACGTGTCGCCTTCCGGCGAGACTCTTTTTTCCGTGTCGCC
>JANNYO010000528.1:0-6016 GCA_031410115.1 Rhodanobacteraceae bacterium
AATAGGCGACACGGCAAATATGTCTCGCCGAATAGGCGACACGGCAAGTATGTCTCGCCGAATAGGCGACACGGCAGATGCACCCAACAACAGGTGTCGCTACGTGTTCGCTTCGAGCCCCGCCAACGTCGCTTCCAAAGCTTCTAACTTTTCCCGCGTGCGCAGCAATACCGCGCGCTGCACTTCAAACTCTTCGCGCGTGACGAGATCCAACTTTTTTAAACCTGCCTGAAGCACAGATTTAACATTGCGCTCGATCTCCTCTTTTGCCGAGGCCAAATCTGACGGCAGCATAGCGCTGACACGTTTACTCAACTCATCAAGGGTGCGGATATCGATCATGGTGGCGCGCTTTACTCGATTGGGATTGCACCTAGCTTAAACCGATCATGGTGTATTCGATATGCACACAATCTGGGATTGGCCTCAGATTTATCTGAGGCTGGAATGGCTGGAATCAACGTTTCAAGCCGGTAACGCGCCTTCTGGGTATTCCGGCTTTTGCTCGCGTGCTAACAGGCTGCGTAGACCTTGCGCAGGCGTAATTTCTTCATGTAACACCGCGCGCACTCGCTCAGATATTGGCAATTCCACCTGATGGCGCACGGAAAGGCGCATCACCTCATCTGCCGTCTGCACGCTTTCCACCACTTGGCCGATTTCAGCAATCGCATGACTAAGCCCTTTGCCCTGCCCTAAAGCCAGACCCAAACGACGGTTGCGCGAAAGATCGCCGGTGCAAGTCAATACCAAATCACCCAAACCTGCTAAGCCCATAATTGTTTCTGCCTTACCCCCCAAACACGCGTTTAAGCGCAGCATTTCGTTCAAACCGCGCGTGATCAACCCAGCGCGCGCATTTAAGCCTAGGCCCATGCCATCGCAAATCCCGGTTGCAACCGCCATCACATTTTTCATCGCACCACCCAGCTCGGCGCCGCGAATGTCATCACCGGTGTAAGCGCGCATACCCTGCCCGTGTAACGTATTCGCCACTTCAATAGCAAAAGCCTCATCGTCGGAATGCACGGTCAGCGCGCATGGCATTCCGAGCGCCACTTCTTTCGCGAATGATGGCCCGGTAACCAGTGCAATCGGCGCGTTGCCATCACCACTCGCGCTCAGCGCCTCTTGCGCTACTTCGTGCAGAAAACGCCCAGATCCTAGCTCAAACCCTTTGGTCGCCCACGCCACCCCCGACGCGCGTGCGCGCACGTTGGCAATTGGGCGCAGCACGTCACCAAAAGCGTGCGAAGGCACAACAATTAGGTGCATGTCGGACGTTTGCGCCAGCTCGGTCAAATTCGCCTGGAAGGCTAAATTTTCCGGCAACACAATGCCAGGCAAAAACCGCTCGTTCACATGCGTATGCGCCATTTTCGCTAAATCATCCGCATTGCGGCCCCAAAGGCTGACCTGAAAACCATTGCGCGCGAGCTGCGCAGCCAGTGCCGTGCCCCAAGAGCCCGCGCCGTAAACACCGATTCGCTTTCCATTTTGTGCGCTTTTCGGCATGTCTATCTCTAAGTGTTAGATGCCTCGGAGTGTCGCCAAATGTGGACAAGAATCAAGCGATAAATTTCCCCGACTTGAAATTCTTAAACGTGCCGCGCCACCGTGCCTGAAAGCGCGTTATGTTGTTGGCGTGTCGGTGAATCAGGCGTTTCGGATTAAACCTCTATGTTGCGGAATTGGCGACCATCGAATGAATCCCCGGCACCCCGGTCAGCAATAAATCAAGCACACCCGGCGCTAATAATTTCGCATCCGTTACCTGACTAAGCGCTTCTGCCGGAAACGCGGCGAGCCGCAGTTTGCTTTTCAGCGGCGGCAGTTCAAAACCAATTACGCGTGGACCTAGGCGTTCATTCTCGCTTGCGGCGCTCGTCACCCAGTTGCGCAAGGCCGCGTGTGCTGCACCATACGCGCCGGTGAATGCAAGTTCCGTCAGCGCTTTGGGCTGTAAAGCAAACATCGCAACACCTTGGCGCGCGCGCAAGCTGGCGAAGCAGGCTTGAAACAGCAGCCAAGGTGCAGTCACGTTCAAATGCAGGCTGCGCAACCATTGGGTTGGTGGCAAGTTGTTCAAGGCTTCCATGCCATGCCAATCGCCGACCGCCCAAATCAGTGCGTCGATACCGCCCAAGCTTTGCTCAAGCCGTTGGTTTAACTCAAGATAGTCTGCACCATTCGCGCCTTCAAAATTGATTGGATACAGTGCGGGCTCAGCGCCACCGGCCTCAACAATGGCGTCAAAACGTTTCTCCAGTAGCTTGACGTTTTTAGCCGCCAAAACCACCGTTGCGCCGGCCCCAGCAGCGGCAAACGCGCAGGCGCTGCCCAGTGCGCCGGTGGCACCACACACCAGCACATTTTTGCCTTTTAATTTAAGCATCAGTGGTTTTTTTGCGGCGCAGCCACGCCAGACTGAGCCTCGGAGATTAACTTTTCTAGCTCGCCTGATGCCTGTAAGTCGACCATGATGTCGCAACCGCCAATCAGCTCGCCACTGATAAACAGCTGCGGAAACGTTGGCCAGTTGGAAAAATGCGGCAAATTGGATCGCACATCCGGGTCTTCAAGCACATTGACAGCATGAATATGCGCACCGCAGGCCTTGAGCGCCTGCACCGAGCGTGAGGAAAAACCGCACATGGGAAACTGCGGGGTACCTTTCATAAATAACACCACGCTGTTATCCGCCACGGTTTGTTTGATTCGCTCAATCACGTCCATTACTCTCTCCATTAAGGTCAAAAAAACTTACTTGCAGCATGGCTGCTAAACGGTCACGCTCAGCCCCGCGATCAGGGTTTAAGCTTATCGCTTACGCGCTGCTTTTTTGCATGACGCGCCTGAATCAATCCGTTTTTATTTGGCTGTTTACACCCGCTTTGACGTCTTTTTTAAAGGAGTAAGACCCATGGAACACACCCTACCCGCCCTTCCCTATGCCCGTGATGCGTTGGCGCCACATATCTCTGCGGAAACCATTGACTATCACTACGGCAAACATCACCAAACCTATGTAACCAACCTCAATAACCTGATCAAAGGCACAGCAAACGAGGGCAAAAGCTTAGAAGAAATTATCAAAACCAGCAGCGGCGGCTTGTTCAATAACTCAGCCCAAGTTTGGAACCACACATTTTATTGGCACTGCCTGAAGCCAAACGGCGGTGGTGAGCCAAACGGCAAATTAGCGGATGCAATCATCCGGTCCTTCGGCAGTTTTGCCGCATTTAAAGAGCAGTTCACACAAACGGCAATCACCACGTTTGGCTCCGGCTGGGCATGGTTGGTGCAAAAACCCGATGGCGCACTGGCTTTGGTTTCCAGCAGCAACGCTGCCTGCCCGTTAACCGGCAGTGATCGCGCGTTATTGACCTGCGATGTCTGGGAACACGCGTATTACGTTGACTACCGCAACGCCCGCGCAAAGTATGTCGAAGCTTTTTGGGCGCTGGTGAATTGGGATTTTGTCCAGGGCAATATGGCTTAAGTTGATGAAACTCCTCGATTTTGATGTGGGCCTGGATCGGCCATTTTTTCTGATCAGCGGCCCATGCGTGATCGAGTCCGAACAGCTTGCGATTGACACCGCAGGCTATTTGAAAGCGCTTTGCGCCCAATTAGGCATACCGTTTATCTACAAATCCAGCTTCGACAAAGCCAATCGAAGCTCGACATCGAGTTTTCGCGGGCCGGGAATTGCCGAAGGCCTGCGAATACTGAGCGAAGTAAAGCGCCAAATTGGTGTGCCGGTGCTAACAGACGTGCACGAAGATACGCCATTTAATGAAGTCGCCAGCGTCGTTGACGTGTTGCAAACACCGGCATTTTTGTGTCGGCAAACCAATTTTATTCAAGCGGTTTGCAGTGCTGGCAAGCCGGTCAATATCAAAAAAGGCCAGTTTTTGGCCCCGTGGGATATGAAAAACGTGGTGGACAAAGCGAAAGCCACTGGCAATACGCAGATTATGGTGTGCGAACGCGGCGTCAGTTTTGGCTACAACACCCTCATTTCAGATATGCGCGCCTTGGTTGCCATGCGTGACACCAACTGCCCGATCGTATTTGATGCCACGCATTCCGTGCAGCAGCCCGGTGGGCAGGGCGCGACCAGCGGTGGTCAACGCGAATATGTGCCGGTATTGGCACGCGCTGCAGTCGCGGCCGGAGTTGCAGGGCTGTTTATGGAGACGCATCCAGAACCTGATAAAGCGCTGTCTGATGGTCCGAATGCATGGCCTCTACACAAAATGCAGACATTGTTGTCGACGCTGAAGGCAATAGACGATACTGTTAAGCACACCGGGGCACTCGAGCTTGATCCATGATTCTAGAACAGCTAATTGATAAGTTTTCTAATCGGCCTGGATTAAAAACCGACCTGACCGACAACACTTTTTCGATCGTGCCGAGTGACCCTTTGGGTTTTAAGCTTTGGATTCGCGAAGAAAAAGGCCGGAAATTTACCGTCGGCTTTGACCGCTGGCAAGAAACCTTCAATGACGCAACTCAAGCGCTGGCTTGCTTTGCGTTGGGTTTATCGAAAGACTGTCGCTTGAAAGTAAGTTCTAGACTTGGCGCGCGCTACCACTGGACGGTGCAGCAATATGTCGGTGGTTTGTGGGTTGACGGCTCTGTACACGTTGAGAAAATTGTCAGTATTTGGCCTTTTCGCAAAATTGAGTATTTGCAAAATGACTTTTTGCACGAAGACTCAGTGCGCTAATTGCGCCTGCAGCTAACCGCGAAGCTGCGCCAAGTCGCGCAGCATATCCCAAGATTTTAAGGTTTTACCGCTCAAGCGCTCGGTAATGAGCGTGCGCATTAGCCGACGCGTGGCCCCGGCGTTGGCCTTGCTAAAACGCCCTGAATCAAATTCTAAAATTGCCGCGCCGGGAAATACGCCAAGCGCACCCTCAACACTCAGAAAGAATCCGGCATTGGCGTCTAGCCGATAAAACAAGGCCGCACAAACAGCCGCGCCGGATACATCGGCTTGGAAGTCCACGCCATAACCCATTTCATCGAGCAAGCCTCTTTCGAAACTGCGTAGCAATGGTGCCAGCTCGGTACAATTGAGCGCACGAACAGTGTTTCGGTAATTAACGAACAGCGCTTCATGGGCATCACTGCGCGCTAGCAGGGCGATCAACAGCTCATTGAGATACATCAATGCCAGGCCCTGCTCACCGGTAAATGCCGGCACCGTTTCGACGATTTCAAAGCGTCGCAACTGCATTAACTCGCCCGTTCCAACCAAATCACACAGGTACAGTGCGCCGGCGGTGATTGTGTCTTTGCCGCCTTTAGGCGACATTTGTCGCGCACCGCGTGCTAGCGCCCCTGTACGGCCATGATGACGACTAAAAAGCTCCAGCGTGACGCTGGTTTCGCCAAATGCACGCCGATGCAACACATAACAGGGTTCTTTTTCTATGCGCATCTTTCGGCGGCAAAACTATTGCGTCATGCCTAAATTTTTCTAGTCGCCATAGCCTAGCTGCTTGAGTGCACGTTCGTCGTCGCTCCAGCCCGATTTCACCTTGACCCAAACGCTCAGAAAAACCTTTGAGTCAAAAATCCGCTCCATTGCGAGTCGCGCTTTGGTGCCAATTTCTTTTAGTCGCGCACCGCCCTCGCCGATCACAATCGCTTTTTGCCCATCGCGTTCGACCCAAACCGTGGCCTGAATCCGCTTCAATTTTGGCTCCAACGTGAACTCATCAATCGTTACCGTCGAGGTGTACGGCAGCTCCTCTCCAAGCAGGCGAATCAGCTGTTCGCGAATAAATTCAGCAGCTAAAAAACGTTCGGGGCGATCGGTCAAATCATCGACATCATATTGCGCTTCACCGATTGGCAAAAGTACCGCGAGCTCGCGTTTGAGTTCCTCCAAACCTTTGCGCTTGGTTGCTGAAACCATCGCGGTGCCATTAAATTTATGCCGCGCGTACATAGCTTCAACGAATGGCAGTAGCTTTTCCTTATCGGTCACTCGATCCAC
>JANNYO010000529.1:0-5198 GCA_031410115.1 Rhodanobacteraceae bacterium
ATTCCTTGCGGATCGCAGTTGCGCCTACCAGAGTTATTTCGTCATCAAAAAGACTTGCGCGCGCCAAAGCCCGGTTACAGACTAGGGCTACTCAACTTGACTTGCTTTGGAACCCATATGAAATTTCGCCGCACCGGACATGTTTGCGTTTTTGTTATGGCCGTCATGTTTGCCTTCGTGCTGAGCGCCTGCGGCGACAAAGTTCAGGTGAACGAAGTGAAAACCATTCAAATCCCCAGTACTGATCAAGATATTGAATGGAAACAGTTTGTGCACGATGTTGCGGTCAGTAAGAACATCAAGGGCAAAACCAAAAACGTCTACGTGCGCTTTTTAGCCACCACCGAGGACACCAAAGGCCATTTGCGTGACACGGTGCAGTCTTTTAGTCGCGGTGTTGCGCCCGGCACCTTGATGGTTTTTGGCTCATACAATTCGCGCAATATGGCTGATTTATTAGTCACAGCGTTCAATACCGACTACATCGACGGCAAGCTCACCGGCGCACGCCTGGTGTTTGTCGGCCAACGCGGCGATGAAGCTAAAGTTCGCGCAGCTTCAGTCAAATCCGGCGTGACGTTTGAGTTTTATCCGGTTGACTAAGCGTGAGTTTTATCCGGTTGACTAAGTGCATTTTGTGCGATTTTTTCGTGCCGCTTGCGTCCGTTTGCGCGTTTATGCTGTTGACGGCGAATGCATCAGCCGCACGCAATAAAATCTATAGCTGTAACGACGCTGCCGGGCGCCCGGTTTTCCAAGATCAGCCCTGTGGCACGTCGCTCGCACCGTGGGAGCGTGACTTGACCGATCGCACCCGCTGGTCGAACCCGGTGCGAATCGCGGGCGGTTGCGCGGTGCGTTCGCCGAGCGTCAGCTTAAACTGGCTGCGTGTGGATGCGCCAATGGCTTTCGACGGCGGCGTTAGTCTGGTTTTGAACGCGGATGAATCTGGGATCGCAGCGACCATTGTGGTTACCGCAGTTTGGCCGACTGACCCGCTGCAATCAGCGCAACCGGGCGTTTCTGGAACGAGGCGGGTGGAGCTGTCCGGTAATATTTCCGGGCAGGCGATTGTCCCTGATGCCCAGGCTGAGTTTGTCGTCGACAGCATGGACGATCCGACACGGATGCGTTTTGGCTATCGTCAAACCGGCAATCTTTTGCGCGCGCTCAAACGTGCAGCTGCGCTGAAATTTCATCTAACACTACGCAGCCCCGAGGTGGCATTGGTCAGTGAAAGTTTGGAACTTAACGGTTTGGACGCAGCGGTCACAGCGCTGGGTCGGTGTGCCGGGCAATAGCCAAGCTTACTTTGAGAGCCCGCTCAAGCGCTCATAAGCCGAGCGCACCGACTTGGCTTTTGCCTGCGCCCCTTTCAGCGCATCACCGCGTACCCCTGCACCTTCTAATTTGTCCGGGTGATATTGGCTGATCAGCTTGCGATAGGCCAGTTTCACTGCGTTCGCATCAGCACCCGGTGCCAAACCCAGTACCGCATAGCAGGCGTCAAGGCTGTCTTCCGGGGCAGCCACAGCGGGTGGCGCAAAACGTTCAAGTTCGCGGACGAATTCGTCCTCGCGAAACCCGAGCGCTACCGCAATCGTTTTCAGCGCCGCCCGCTCGCTGCCGAGCAAGCCACCGTCGGCATAGGCAATGGCAATCAGCGCTGCTAACATTTGCTCCGCTTGCGCTGAGCGCAAGCCAAATTGCTCAACAAAACGTGTCAACACCTGCTGTGGCTGAAAGCCATCTAGGCGCCCAGCATTGAACTGATTCACCGCTTTATCGCGTGCCGCGCCTTCCAAGCCAAACTGGTCAAACAGCTGTTCTGCAAGTGCCACTTCACGCGCAGAAACGGTGCCATCGCTGCGCGCGATATGCCCGGTCAGCTGGAACAGCGTGTTGCTCATTACGTCTGCGCCAAACGAAACTTTGGCGCGAAACACGCCGCTGTCAAATAATTGCCCAAGTGCGATGCCGCTTGCGACACCCGCAGGGCCGAAACGCAAGCCGGCAAGGGCACCAATGAGTTTTCCGATAAATCGCACTAGCGTTTAATCCGCATAGTGCACGCTCAAAATAAACAGCACCCGCCGCCCGCCCGGGGTTTCGACCGTGATCTCGTCATCTTTGCGTTTTTTCAACAGTGCGCGCGCCAATGGCGAATCAAAACTTATGGCGTCGCTGGATGCATCGGTTTCATCGGGGCCGACGATGCGATAGCGAACTACTTCGCCATTTTCCGCTTCCAACTCAACGCTTGCGCCGAAGAATATTTGCGTTTGATCATGCGGTTTTTGCTCGACCACTTGCACGCGTTTGAGCAGCTTACTCAAATAGCGCACGCGCCGATCAATGCCGGCAAGCTGGCGTTTTCGGTAGGTATATTCGGCGTTTTCACTGCGATCCCCTTCAGCTGCGGCGGCGCTGAGTGCGTTTACGACCTCTGGGCGTTCGCGCTGCCAGAGTTGCTCCAACTCCGCACTCAACCGATCATAGCCCGCACGCGTAATCAGCGCGGTGCTGGGCGTACTCGGTGCGCGATAGCGAATGCCAGCCACAGTTTAGCCGTCGGCCGAGTGCGCTTTTAACTGCGCAAGCGTGACAAACTCAAGCGCTTTTGCATGCGTCGATTCCAAAAATACTTTCGGAGCTAAGCCTGCCTCGAGCGCTTCTTTCCAACGCAGCGCACACAAGCACCAGCGATCCCCCGAGTTCAAACCGGGGAAGCTGTATTGCGGCAAGGGCGTGCTCAAATCATTGCCACGGCCTTTGCTGAAGCGCAAAAATTCCGCTGTCAGCTGCACACAAATCACATGCCGACCGCGGTCAGATTCGTCGGTTTTGCAACAGCCGTCGCGGAAATAGCCGGTGCGCGGTTCGAACGAACAGGGCACCAAGGGTTGCCCGTAAACATTGCGGTCAAAACGTTCGTCCGGTTTCGGTGCGTCGCCGTCCGGCCGGGTTTGTACACTCATCACACGATCCTTTGAAAATTCCAATATCGCCGAAGAATAAAACGTTTGGCGGCAACTGCGGCGTGAATCTGACTGCGTTTTTTGCACAGCTTGGGTTTATGCCCACCTTGGGGCATGCTAGTGGGCCCAGAAGTCTCGCCGAACAGGCGACACGGCAAACACCTTAGCTTAAGCCAGTCCTAATTCATGCCACAACCCTTGGTGCTACCATCGCCCCTTAATCCGATCAAATTGAAAGTGATCAAAATCGAACGGCCCAGGCTTAATGCGGCGGACTGGGAATTGGGCGCGCTGGAAATGATTGCTGATTTGGGCTTGAGCGCGGTCGCGGTTGAGCCCTTGGCCAAGCGTTTGGGTGTGACCAAGGGCAGTTTTTATTGGCACTTTAGTTCGCGTGAAGCGCTGATCGAAGCGACATTAAAACGCTGGAGCGCGGATGATTCGGTCGACGTAATTTCCCGCGTGCAAAGCATTAGCGACCCGCGCGAACGTTTGCGTACGCTGTTTCGCATCACCAGCCGCACCGTGCGTTTGCACAAAATTTATTCGGCGCTGATTAAAGCGGTTGAACATCCAAGCGTCGGCCCGCGCGTTGAGAAAATATCGGAAGCACGTCTGGCGTTTTTGACCACGCTGTTCTCAGATGCGGGGCTGGATGCGACCGCCGCTGCGCACCGGGGGCGGCTGGCGTTTGCCGCCTATGTCGGATTTTTGCAGATGAGTTTGCAGATCAAAATGCCGCGCTTGAGCTCGGGCGAATTCGATGCCTATGTCGAGCATGTGATTGGTACTTTGATTCCGGTTTAAACCTGTGGCAACACCTGCGGCGTTATGATGTGGGCTTCTAACGCCGCCGGTGAGCCACAATGATTGCGCTAATTTTCTCCGCATTACTTGCCGCTACTGCGCCCGCAGCGCCGAACGCTGAACTTATTTTCCAAGACGGCTTTAACGACTACAGCGCGCGCCCCATTCGCGGCACCAACATTGCTGGAATGGAGATGTTTTACGCCGACTACTCGCAGGCAACCGGGCCGATAGCGGGCACAAACTACCCGGTTCACGACACCCGCCTGATTGATTATTTTGCCGGCAAACGCATGACCACGCTGCGCTTCTTGTTTTCATGGGAGGCGATGCAATCGACTTTGCTTGGGCCAATTCCGGCGGCAAATACCGGTAATTACAAAATTTATTTTGACCATTACAAGCGCGTCGTCGACTACGCCACCAACGTCAAACAAATGCAGGTGATCGTCGAGCCCTGGGACGCCAACAGCGCCGGCGGGGCAGGGGGTGCGCGCTATCGCGGTGACGTCGTGGGCTCAGCCACCGTTCCAAACGCCGCATTTGCCGACTTTTGGAGCAAAATGGCGGTTGTCTTTGCGGGTAACCCGCGCGTGTCGTTTGGCCTCATCAACGAGCCGAACGATATGTCGACGATGGCGTGGTGGAGCGCCGCCCAGGCCGCTGTGACGGCCATTCGCGCCACCAATTCCACTCAGCGTATTTTTGTTCCCGGCAATGGCTACAGTGCCGCGAGCAGTTGGACCAATAACTTTTACGACACTGCGGCAGTGAAACGCTCGAACGCTTACGGCTGGTTGAATGCCAACGGGCCGGGCGTGGCATTGAACGACCCGCTTGCCAATACCGTAGCCGAAGTGCACACCTATCTCGATCCTGATGAAGGCGGCGGCAGCACGCAAATTAGCGCGGTAAATGCGGCCCGCGCGCATCTAGCCGTCACCGTGAATGAAGCCCGCGCGCGTGGCTACAAAGTCTATTTGGGCGAACTAGGACTTTACGCCGGGGAAACCAACGCTGCCGCCGCATGGGCGGATTTCATCGCCTATAACGCCGCCAACACCGACACCTTATTGGGCTACACCTGGTGGGCCGCCGGTGCACCCGGCTGGTGGGACGATGTCGCAGCGAACGGCGGCGGGCATTTCTCGATCACCCCAACCAATGGCGCGACGTTCACTGGCGACAGCGTCAATATGGATTTGATTGAGAATGATTTTTGAAAACAGCGAACGCTCGCGGCAAGCCAAAAAATAGAAAATCCAATTTGTCAATCAGATAAGTCTGAAATCTGAACCCTTAGTTAAGGTGGCTTTAGCTAGCCCCGAGTGCTAGCGTTAACAACTCACACGGACTTGGGGAACGACGATGACAGATCGACGACATGGTGCACGGCACCCCCGATGCGCCCGA
>JANNYO010000530.1:0-4232 GCA_031410115.1 Rhodanobacteraceae bacterium
ACCGCTTCAACTTGGCGCACGGCCGTTTCGCTATCGCGAGACTCGGACTGTGCAATCGCTTCAACTTCAGCTGCCAAAGGCTGATCCAGCGCGTCAGGCTGGGCCAGCAAATCATCAAATTCGCTAAACTCACCCAGCTCAACGGCACTTAGATCCGCTGATTCATGGTCCAACATCGATAGATCAAAGTCACTAAAGGCACTGTCTGCGGCAGAGTCTCCGCTTGCAGACACGAGAGATGCGTCTTCCGGCAATATGGAAACGGCCTCGTCGGCAAACACTACCGTATTTTTAGCAGCACTCTCGACCAGTACAAAACCAGCTAAATCGAGCTCAGCACTCTCCGGCGTGACGGCAACAGCAGCCGCTTCCGTAAGTGGAATATCCGACAAGGACAACACCGGATGATCATCGCGATCCAACGGCGCATAGGTTTTTACAGGCGCAGTTTCAATTTCGTAAGCTTCAACCCGGCTTGCCTGGAAATCATCCGGGAAAGCAACGAACTCATTTGACGACGGCGCGCCGTCCAAAGAGGCCGAAGTTCCCAGGGCGTTCGGATCAGGCACGGGCCAGTAGCCCAAAGCCTCTAGGCTGCGACGCGTGACCTCTAAAATGCGATCTCGATTTGGGCGCGCCTCACGAATCGCTTCCAAATAGTATTCGATGCTCGCCAACGCATCCGCCATCAAATCAAGCTGTTCCGACGTCGGTACGCGCCTATGTTTCAGCAGCTCGACCTCAATAAAGCGTGTGACGCCGTCGTTCAGTAGTGCAGGCTCAGGCATGTTCAACATGCGCAACGCACCAGAAATTTCCTCAAGCAGCTTGGGTATACCTTCTATTTTTCCATGGTCCCAAGGCGATTCGATAAACGCGACGATGTCTTGCTTAGCCTGCGATAAATTAATCGTCGCTTCTTTCATCGTGGCATCAAGAATGCGACGCACTTCAGCTTGTGGCAGCTCCAGACCCTTGAGCGTGGCGGCACTCTCAACTTGAGCCGTCTGACCTTGACCTAGGCGATCAATGTAATCGTCTAAAGAAGATTCAACAAACAGCAGCGCACCAGCAACATCAAGCAATGTCTGCTCTTCCGGTGCCTGCTTGCCAACGATAATATTGGTGACGATATCGCGCTGTTCGATCACTACTTTTCTGGGAATACCAAGGCCCAATACGCCCAAAGTGTCCGCCACACGCTGCAATGTTTCGCCTTGTGTTGCTAAATCACCTACGTTTGATTGCGGGCCACGCAAGAACATGTCTAGCCCGTCTTTGACGCGCATGATGTCTTCTTTAATCGCCGCGCCGACAGTATCCAAAAGCGCTTTGTTGCGGCCACTCAGGGCACTATTCGCGTGCTCAATTTCAGATTGGGTGGGCAGTAAAGTTGCTAATTTGTAGACGCTTTTAATTTCGGCTAAACGCGTGCCTTTGTTTTCCGAATGCGCCGCGTAATACAGCAGGCTTTTGGTTAAATCATTTGGCGCAGCACGGTCAAAATCCGCTTCGCCTGAATCCACGATTCGCTTTATTTCGCGGTCCACTTTGCCATAAAGCAGTTTGACGGCGACACTGGGCTCAAGCGCTTTGAGTAACACACCCTCAGCAACGCCGCTGGCAATCCACCAAAGGCGACGGGCGTCAATCTGCGCGCTCATCCCGCGCAAACGATCCAAAATAGCAATAATTCGCCCAAGGTTGCCGTCTACGTCGTCACCCTTAATCCACTTGAGCAAGCCGAACTGGTAGGCCAAGCGCAGTTTGCTCGCGTTTGTACGCAATAAATCTGTGGGTGTTACGACCTGCGCACCCGCAGCAGAACCCGGCAACTGAATACCGAGATCTGGCGAAAAAAGCGCAGTTTCAGTCAGTAATTTTTCACTTCGGCACGCCCGTAAATCGTTTAGCAGCGGCAACAGCACGATCGGAATATCCCGGTGACCGCCTTGCAGCCGCCCCAAATAATCCGGCATCTGTACCAAACCGCGCATGATCACTTCGAGCATGTCGTCGGTTTGTTTGATGTCACCGTCAATAATGGCAACAGTGACTTTTTCCATTTCCTCGACCACCATCGCGGCACCATACAATTCCACCATGCGCAGTGTTCCCTGCACTTGATGCATGTACGTCGAGCAATATTTCAGCTGGCTTTTGTCGCTTTGATCTTCGACATATGCCTCAAGTGCCTGACGGGCCTGCCGAAGCGTTTCATCTAGCTCCTGTTTCACCCAATTTAGCGTGGTGAAATCAATATCATTGGGATCATTCATTGACAGCCCCCTCGAGAGGAATCGCTAGGTTGAGAACTTTGGTTCGAATATTTTGCCTTGGCAAAACAAATGCTGCGACACAGACATTTGGTGCAACAAATGCGGTTTCTAGTACAGATGTTTTCATAAAACCTTTACAACTCCTCATAAGCTAGCTTTTACCAACATCTCGGCGGTATTCGCTGCGCTGCTAAAGCCCAGTACATTTTTATTATCAATTCGAATTAAATTTGGATTAGAAAAATTAATGACTTCGCCCGGACCGATCACTAACATGCCGCCTGGCTTCAGTAATTTTGCAAATGCATTCAATAACTCCACTCGACGCTCACGCGAAAAATAAATCATGACATTTTGGCAAAAAATTAAATCAAACGGTTTAAGTCCAGCGCGCGCAATATCAAGCAAGTTAAATGGTGAAAACGCAACGCGCCGACGCAAGCCTTCAATGACTTCAAAGTTATCTGTGTCTGTTTGCTTCATAAAGCGCGCAAAAACTTCGGGCGCAATTTCTTTTTGCTTTGTCTGACTGTACAACCCTCTTTTCGCAGTAATCAAAGAAAGCTGGCTCACGTCCGTTCCGGATACGCCATACTGAATTTTTCGCGCGCTTTTTTGCACCGACATTTCAATTTGAATTGCCAACGAATACGCCTCTTCACCGGTGGAACAACCAACACTCCAGGCACTTAGGCTGCCATCAACGCAAAATCTCCGATCCAACCAATCAGCGATACAAGCAAAAGACGGCGGATGCCGGAAGAAATGCGTTTGGTGCACCGTTAAGCGATCTACCAAAATTGCCCATTCAACTGCCGCTTTCGGCCCAGTTTGTACTGCCGAGAAATAGTCGTCAAAGTTAGATGCCCCAACTTCACGCATTCGACCACGTAAATTTGTCGCAAGAAAATCGCGCCGTTTTGAGGGCATCACGATCCCAGTGCGCTTCTCAAGCAGAGTTACCCAGCGGGTAAACTGATCTTCAGCCATCGCTTGCTGGCCAATTGAAGGAACCGGTGCCAAAGACTGTGCCATAGGTTTGTTCTAGTGCTCTTAGCTAGGCAGCTTAAAGTCGGCGACTGATCGACGTAAATCTGCCGCGAGCTGCGCCAAGTTACCAATCGATTCAGCGGTTTGTGAAGCGCCCACCGAGGTCTGCGTGGTAATTTCTTGAATCACATTCATGGTCGCTGAGATGTTTGTCGCTGCCGCAGACTGCTGACGCGCCGCTTCCGAAATGTTTTGAATCAAATCTGCCAAATCGTTCGACACCTTCTCAATTTCACCTAAGGCTAAACCAGCATCCTCCGCTAGGCGCGCACCTGCAACCACTTCGGCGGTGGTTTGCTCCATCGACGTCACGGCTTCGTTGGTGTCGGATTGAATCGTTTGCACCAAGGTTTCAATTCGCTTGGTCGCGTTTGAGGCGCGCTCAGCAAGGCGTTGAACTTCATCGGCAACCACCGCGAAGCCCCGACCCGCATCGCCCGCAGAGGCCGCTTGAATTGCGGCGTTCAAAGCCAGAATGTTGGTTTGTTCAGCGATGTCGTTAATCAGCTCGACGATTGAACCAATTTCTTGCGAGCTTTCACCGAGGCGTTTAATTCGCTTTGAGGTTTCTTGAATCTGATCGCGGATGTTGTCCATGCCTTGAATGGTTTGACGCACGATCGCGGCACCCTTACCAGCGATTTGCACCGAACGCTGTGCCACATCGGCGGACTCAGCCGAGTTTTTCGACACCTCATCGATTGAAACGGCAATTTCGTTAATTGCCGCCGACGCTGAAGTAATCTGTTGCGCCTGCTGTTCGGCAGCTTCTGCAAGGTGCATCGCGGTTGCTTGCGTTTCTTGCGCAGCGGCAGCCACTTGAACGGCGGTTTCGTTAATCGTTGTTACCAAAGATCGCAACGCTTCAACTGCGAAGTTAATCGAGTCGGCAATCGCGCCGGT
>JANNYO010000531.1:0-3210 GCA_031410115.1 Rhodanobacteraceae bacterium
CTAATTCCATACAAATGGCGGCACGACTGGAAAATGTACAGGCCGCAGACAATTACAGGAACCTGTTTGAAGCACCGACGCTGTTCTATGCGCTGTGCGCCATCGCAGTTGGCACTGGGTACTTACCAGATTGGCTGGTCACGTTTTCTTGGGTTTTCGTAGCGCTGCGCTACTTGCACAGTTTTATCCAGTGCACTTACAACAAAGTCATGCACCGCTTCCCCGTTTTTTTGACAAGCTTCGCGCTGCTAATTGGGCTTTGGATCGCCTTTATGGTGGGTTTTTTCAGCCGCACCGCAGCCTAAGTAAGCGCGACATCAACAAGGAAAATACATGCACACATCAACCTCGAAAATAGAAATTACCGCATCAGCGGAAAAAGTCTGGGCGGCAATTACGCGGCCTGACATGGTCAAACTGTGGCAGTACGGATCCGTGCTCAACACGACCTGGGAGCCAGGAACACCGATTCGTTTCACCACCGCTTGGGGCGATAAAGTTTTTGAGCAGTGGGGCAGTGTGATTAGTTTTCTACCAAATAAAATGCTCAAGTACTCGCTTTTTGCGCCGCGCCAAGATTTACTCGATAGCCCAGAAAATTATTTCTTCATGTCGTATGTGCTGGATGAAAACGCTGGGAAGACGATCCTGTCGATTATCCAAGACGATCCACGTCCTCAAACTGAACCGGCAACGGCAGATGACGGCGCTGGGACCGCAATCCTGCAAGGTTTAAAAGAATTAGTCGAGCGAGGTTAAGTTTTAACCACAGCTGCTGGACCGAATGAATTCCAATGACCCCTGATCCAAATCCACTCGCTGCGATTGCGCATGAGCTGGCTTCCCGTGAGCCTATTTTTCATCGCCCAGAGCATGGAACTAACCGCGCCGATTTTGAAAACATGATGGCTGAAGAATTTTGCGAAGTTGGCGCATCGGGGCAAAAGTATACCCGTGAATTCGTGCTGGCAACGCTGCAACAGCGGGCAATGTTGGCGGGCGATGATCTTTTTGTTTCCGACTTCGTCTGTCGGTGCATTGCTTCGGATACTTATCTTGTGACGTATCAGTTGGCGCAAAAAGGCGGTCGGCTTAGCCGTCGATCAACCCTGTGGCGCGCTGAGGCTGGACGCTGGAAAATTGTGTATCACCAGGGCACGTTGATTGCCACTTGATCGTGGCGATACGCACATCTCGGATCAAATTGTTTCGGCAAGGCAACACAATTACCGGTTGAGACATTTGTTTCGCTACGTTTCACTGCGCGCGGGTTAATGTGGAGGCATCGCGCATGGCGCACCGTAAAAGCGAAAGCCGTTAAACGTGTCTGAAGAAATTTTAATCAATGTCACGCCGCGCGAGACGCGGGTTGCGCATGTCGAAAACGGCATGCTGCAAGAGGTGTTTATTGAGCGCGCGAAGCGTCGTGGCTTGGTCGGATGCGTCTACAAAGGCCGAATTCAGCGCGTGATGCCAGGTATGCAGGCGGCGTTTGTAGATGTCGGTTTGGAGCGCACTGCGTTTTTGCATGCATCGGATATTTTGCGCGGCGCTGAGGCCGAAGCGATTGAGGGCGAACCCGCTGCGGGCCCGCCCGCCGCAACTTTGAGCATCGAGAGCCTGGTGCGCGAGGGCATGGAAGTCATTGTGCAGGTGGTGAAAGACCCAATCGGTAGCAAGGGCGCACGCTTGAGCACGCATCTGTCGATTCCATCGCGGTATTTAGTGCTGCTGCCGAACATGAAAATGACCGGCGTTTCTGCGCGCATTGAAGACGAGCATGAGCGCGCGCGCTTGAAAACCATTATGGCGGACGTCGCTGCGACGTCGCTGCACGGGTTTATTGTGCGCACCAATGCCGAGGGCGCTGGGGATGATGCGCTGCGCGCCGATGTTGCCTATTTGGAGAAGCTTTGGATTTCCCTGTATGCGTCCATCAGCGGCAGTAAAGTCGGCACGCGAATTTATGAGGACTTGCCGCTATTTTTGCGGGTGCTGCGCGATATGCGCAAATCCCACATCGAAAAAGTGCGCATCGATTCGCGCGAAACGCTGGAGCGCGCGGAGCGCTTTACCGAGCAGTTCGTGCCGGAGCTTTCGCGCTGCATAGAACACTATCCAGGCGAGCGGCCCATTTTTGATTTGTATGGCGTGGAAGATGAAATTCAGCGCGCCCTGGGCAAAAGCGCGCAGCTGAAAAGTGGTGGGCATTTGGTGATTCAACAGACCGAGGCAATGGTGACGGTTGACGTCAACACCGGCGGTTTTTTAGGCACGCGCAATTTAGAAGAAACCGTTTATAAAACCAATCTGGAGGCGGCACAGGCAATCGCGCGCCAGCTGCGTTTACGTAATCTGGGCGGCATCATCATCATTGATTTTATCGACATGCAAGATGTTGAGCATCGGCGCCAGGTATTGCGCACGCTAGAAAAAGCACTGGCGAAAGATCACGCAAAAACCACGGTTTATGAAATGAGCCCGCTGGGCTTGGTCGAGATGACGCGCAAGCGCACTACTGAAAGCCTAGAACGCCAACTGTGCGATCCGTGCAGCGCGTGCGGTGGACGCGGCACCGTCAAATCAGTGGAAACGATGGTGTATGAAATTTTCCGCGAAATTACCCGCTCGGTGCGCCAATTTGAAGCGGAGTCATTGTTGGTAGTAGCCGCCACCGATGTGGTCAATCGCATGCTCGATGATGAATCAGTAGCACTTGCTGAGCTTGAACTTTTTATCGGCAAAACCATTCGCTTTAAAGCCGAAGAGCAATATCCACCCGAACAGTATGATGTTGTTTTGCTGTGAGTAAAGCCGCACCTGGGCGGGGCCGAATACGGCGCTTTTTGGTGCGCATGATTGCCCTTGGCATCATCGCGTGCGCGCTGGTGATATCCCTTGCGAAACTTGCATTGCCCTGGCTTGCCGCACACCCGGAAGTGGTGGAAAAAAAGCTCAGCGCGTGGCTACACACAGAAGTCAAAATTGACGCCGTGCAGTCCGATTGGCAGGTGCGTGCGAAGCTCAAAATTCAAGGTTTGCATATCGGCGATGCGCGCAATAGCGGCTTGAATATTGCCAGTTCCGAGCTTGAGTTGGACCCATTTGGTTTCCTGCCTGGGCGTCATTGGGTGCAGGATTTAACGATGCTCGGCACGCAATTGACGCTAGCGCAAACGCCCACCGGCTGGACGCTGGACGGATTGGGCC
>JANNYO010000532.1:0-6587 GCA_031410115.1 Rhodanobacteraceae bacterium
TCGCGAAATGCTTCAAGCAGACCAGCCCGTCGGCATCCGGCAAAATAATTTCGACGGTTGCGATCGTTTCAAACCATGCGGTTTGATTGGAGTGGTGTTCCATATGCGTCATAAAAACCACTGGCCGATCAATTGCGGCTTGATCGACGTATTTCAGCGCAGGCGACGGAATTTTATAGCCTAAAATACGCTGTAATTTTGCCATTGCACCGGTCATACCGGAGCCTACCGCTAACAGAATATCTTCTTTGCTGGCATTCACATGGCGCTTAATAATTTGTTGGGCTTGGTGATAAGCCAGCGTCATGCTGGTGCCGGTAAAATTGGTTTCTGTGTGGGTATTACCCACAAGTGGGCCAAAATCGTTTTTTAAAATATCTTGAATCGGGCCATACAAACGCCCGCTTGCGGTCCAGTCAGCATAAACCAGCGGTTTTTTTCCGCAGGGCGATTCAAAACAGGCGTCGAAACCAACGGTATTTTCCCGAAAACTTTGAAAATATTGTTCCAGCGCGCTGGCATTTGGGATACCGGAGCTAAGCGCGTCGCTGGCGGTGGGCCGGGCTTCACTGTTTGAATCTTGGGTAGCAGCGGTGCGCGCGATTTCCATGTAAATCTCCGTACGAATGCGCGCATGGTAGCAGCCACTTGGTGTTTGCAAGCGCAACCAAGCAGCTAATATCCACGATTCAATGACCTAAACAAAGCGAGACTTTCATGCTTATTGTCACCCTGCTTGGCCATGCGCTGAATGCCGCCGCTCCGTGTGCGGCGGTTTTACCGGCGGACATTCAGCAGGGCGCGCTGGTGCGTGGACACGCCGCGCTCGGTAGCAAGCTAAGCTTTGCGGGCCGGATTTTGGCGCAGGCGCCGAACGGAGATTTTGTTTTTGGCATTCCTTTTGATGCGCCAAAGACTGCGGCACTGCAAATCACCGGCACAAATTGCAGCGGTGCGCTGCGCTTTGCTGTTACCCAGCGCAGCTACGCAACGGAGCGCGTCAACGGCCTGCCACAAAATACCGTTACGCCTGACCCTGAAACGGCAAAGCGCGTCGCATTAGAGGGCGCGATGATCCAAAAGGCCCGCACGACGGATTCCAGGAGGCTGTTCTGGCAGCAGCCGTTTCAATGGCCAGCCATCGGCCGGGCCAGCGGTGTTTATGGCAGCCAACGCATTATCAACGGCCTACCGAGTAGTCCACATTTAGGCCTAGATATGGCAGCCCCTGCGGGCACTCCGGTGCTAAGCGCCCTGCCCGGCATCGTGACACTCGCGCATTCGGGCATGGTGATGACTGGCAAAACCGTGCTGATTGACCACGGATTCGGCATCAGCACCATCTATATTCACATGAGCGAAATAACCGTCAAACTAGGCCAAATGGTGGCCGGCGGCGAGCGTATCGGCGCAATCGGCACTACCGGGCGCTCGAATGGCCCGCACCTGCATTTTCAAGTGCAGTGGTTTCAAGACAAGCTTGACCCGGCGCTGGTTTTGCCAGCGCGCTAGCGCACAGCATCTGCCACCGCGGGGTTTAATCGCTATTGGGACGACGGTGCACATGCGGGGCAGTGCGGATCGCGCGGAATACGCACCTCGCGAAAACGAGTGGTTTTGGCATCAAACATCAGCAGGCGGCCGCTGAGTGGCGTGCCGATGCCGGTAATCAATTTGATTGCCTCGGTTGCTTGCAGCGTACCAATCACGCCCGGAACCACACCCAAAACGCCGGCCTGCGCGCAGCTGGGCGCGTGTTCGGGCGGTGGTGCTTCGGGGAATAAACAGCGATAGCACGGTGCGGTGCCACTCGAATCTGAAGTGCCCAAAAAAACGCTGACCTGACCTTCAAAGCGCAGAACTGCGCCATAAATCAGCGGCTTTTTATGCTTGACGCAGGCGTCAGCGACCAAAAACCGCGTGGCGAAATTATCAGAGCCATCCAGAATCAGATCAAACTGCGGCAGCAGGGCGTCTATGTTCTCTGCATTCAGTGCCGGCAGCTTTTCGACGTTAACGAGCGGGTTCAAAGCGGCGAGTTCGGCTGTGGCAGAGTCGGTTTTAAGCCGCCCAATCGAATTGGTACGATGCAAAATTTGCCGGTGCAAATTGCTGACATCGACGTGATCGCTATCGCTAATGCCCAGCTTCCCAGCGCCGGTTGCAGCGACACCTGCGGCCGCCAAATAAAGGGCTGCGGGTGAGCCCAAACCACCCGCGCCAATCAACAGCACTTTGGCAAGCCCGAGTTTCTCTTGACCACCGATACCAAGCTCAGGCAGCAGCAGCTGGCGCGAATAACGTGCAAGTTCGTCTGCACTTAAGCTGGCAGCGCTATGCCAGGGCAAAGCCGCTTGCTGCCAAGCATTGCCGCCACCGGCGATGCTGAAAACTTGGCCGAATCCGACGGCGCTGAGCGCTTGCGCCGCCGCATTGGCGCGCACACCGCTCTGACATATCAGCAAAATGCCGTGTCGCTCAGGCGCACCTGCTATTTCGCGCGCCTCGGTCAGCGCCGCGACGAGCTGAGCGCGCGGTATTAGCTCGGCACCTTGCGCGTGTCCAAGTGCGGTTTCATTCGGTTCGCGCACGTCGATCAAGCGTGCGCCTAACTGCTGCTGGGCATAGGCTTGAACCGGGGTAAGGGTATTTGCAGGCATGTCCACAATTAGTCCAACAGGCCGCGAAACGGCAGGTACGCGACACGCGTGCCGACGCCCAAGTCGCATTCGCCTTCGGGCAAATCAATCAAACCATCTGCTGCAATCAAGCCGCGCAGCATCGCCGAGCCCTGTCCTTCCAAGGCACGCACACCGACACCGCCGGCATCACGCACTAGGGCTGCACGCAGAAATTCGCGGCGCGCGTGGGTTTTCTGGATTGGCGCACTGAGTTCAAGCCAAAACGGCGCCAATTCGCTTGGCGTGCGGCCGCATAAAAGTTCAACTGCAGGTTTCGCTAACATGAGGAAGCTAACGAAGACGCTGACCGGATTTCCCGGCAGCGCCAATACCGGCTTGCCGTTGATTTCGCCGAACAGTGCGGGCATCCCGGGCTTAATCTGCACCCGGTAAAAATTAACGTGGCCTAATTCACGCACCGTTCGCGGCAAAAAATCTGCGTCGCCACCGGATGCACCGCCGGTGCTGATGACCAAATCCGCAGACTGCGCCGCCTGTGTCAGGGCGCTCGCCACCGCGTCCGCACGATCCGGCATTAGCGGTGCGGTAATCACATGCGCGCCCAGTGCGCGCAAAAGTGCGCTCAAGCTCGCGCGGTTTGATTCATAAATTTGCCCGTACGCCAACCGCTCGCCGGGCACTTTCAGCTCATCGCCACCTGCCAAAATCAGCACGCGCGGGCGGGCGTAAACGCGCACGGTCGTTAAACCAAACGCATGTAGCAACGCGATTTCAGCCGCACCTAAACGTGTGCCAGCACGCAGCGCCAGCTGACCTTTGGCGAAGTCTTCGCCGGCTTTGCGCACGCATGCGCCGGCTAGCGCTTGAATTTTAAACTGCACGTGCATTTGATCTGCGGAAACTAACGCCTGTTCTTGCATCACCACACAATCCGCACCCTGCGGCATTGCAGCACCGGTGGTGATGCGCATGCAATGGCCCAGGCGCAACGCGGCACCACCCGCATCAATCGCAACCGCGCCTGCCAACGCCCTGCCCTGCAGCGGCAGCGTGTCATGGCCAGTTAAATCCGCCGCACGCAGGGCGTAGCCGTCCATACTGGCATTGGCGAATGGTGGCAAATTGAATGGCGCAAGTAGAGTTTCAGCCAGTGTGCGCCCGCATAGCTCCACAATGTCACCCGTACCCACACGCTCAACCGGTGGGTGTGTTGTTGCCAGGCTCGCAACAATGGCGCTGCGCGCTTGCAACAAGCTTAGCTGCGTTTGCACGAACGGTGCGGTCAAGCCAATACAGCAGTGCTCAATTTACGCCGGTAGTCGGTGACGATTGCGGCGTCATCAATCATGCGAAATGCGTCCAGCATACTGTGGCGGCCCAGGTCATTTTCAAATTTGCGATCGGTGCGCAATATGGTCAAAAACTGATCCAACGCCGCTGTCGCTTGCCCGGCATTTAAAAATCGCGCACCCAACTGATGGCGCGCGCTTAGGTTTTTACTGTCTTTGGCAATTGCATCCTGCAACTCAATGGCGCTTGGCGCACGCTCAGCGATTGCCAAAAAATTTAATCGTGTGTGCACACGCTTCGCCGCGTCGCTGTCCGCCAGCGTGGTTAAGCCTTCTAGCAAAGTTCGGGCGCTGTCACTGTCGCCGGTTTGCGCAATCAAATCTGCCAGCTCAACACGATGTGCCTCAACCTCCGGCTCGGCGGTCATTTTTTCTTGCAGCGCGGTGATGCGTTCCTCCAAATCTGGCGTAATGGTCACTTCGCCATCCTCTTCTGCGTCTTCGTTCGTCAATGGCGCATCGAGTGCGTCGGCGTCCTCGGTCAGGTGTTTGGCTAAAAACGCGCGAATCGCGCCCTCCGGTTGGGCACCCATAAAACCATCGACCGGCTTGCCATCTTTGAACAAAACAACCGTCGGCAGGCTGCGAATTCCAAACATTTGCGCCAGTGCCGGTTCTTCGTCGGTATTGACCTTTGCCAACTTGAGCGCGCCATTGTGCGAATCCACCACGCGCT
Source organism: Rhodanobacteraceae bacterium (assembly GCA_031410115.1). GTDB lineage: Bacteria > Pseudomonadota > Gammaproteobacteria > Xanthomonadales > SZUA-5 > JANNYA01. The sequence continues at coordinate 4,668 of JANNYO010000532.1, forward strand.
CGAGGGTAGGCATTAAAGTACGGCACGGGCCGCACCAGGGCGCCCAAAAATCAACCAACACAGGCGTCGCCATTGATGCTTCCATGACTTCGGTTTCAAAGTTGCTTTGGGTGGTAATAATGGCGTTACTCATGGGTTTACTCGATTTAGTTGGTTTGAATTCAGTGGGTAGTGTCGCCCGATTTGGGGCTCATGCGCAGGAATGCAATGTTATGACGTCGATAGCCCTGCACTATTAAGTTCATGGCAACATGCGCGATGAATTTTGATCCCATCGACGTCGCTGTTATTGGCGGTGGCCCAGCCGGCCTAATGGCAGCCGAAACCGCGCGCGCTGCTGGTTTATGCGTGCGCGTATTTGAGCGCATGGGCTCCGCAGGGCGCAAATTTTTAATCGCGGGTAAGGGCGGTTTAAATTTGACGCACGCCGAGCCGCAGACGCAATTTTTATCGCGCTACACACACGCAACAACGCAGGTTTCCAGCTGGCTTGCCGAGTTTGACAGCCATGACCTACGTCAGTGGGCCAGCGATTTGGGCGTTACAACCATTGTAGGTAGCTCTGGGCGCGTGTTTCCGCATGATTTAAAAGCTGCGCCGCTGATGCGCGGTTGGCTACGCCGATTGCGTGCCCAGGGCGTCGGATTTCAATACGACCGCAAGTGTGTCGGGCTGGCAAAGGTTGCGGGCAGTTTTAGCCTGATGTTCGTCGATGCATCCGGCACGCCCTTCACTGAGCGCGCGAAAGCGGTGGTGCTGGCTTTGGGCGGCGGCAGCTGGGCAAAGCTGGGCTCGGACGGATCATGGGTGGGCATGCTGCGCGATTTAGGCATTTGCGTGCATGATTTGCAGCCCAGCAACTGTGGCTTCACGGCACCCTGGTCAGCGGCCCTGCGCAAGCACGCGGGCAGCCCGATAAAATCCGTCACCGCCCAGATTGTGAATGCACACGGCATCCCTGCGCCGCCGATTCGCGGCGAAGCGATGTTGACTGACTATGGTTTAGAAGGCAGCGTGGTGTACGCGCTTTCAAGTGCGTTGCGCGCCCAAATTTTAGCTGGAAAGGCAGCGGCGCTGACGCTGGATTTATGCCCAGATCACAGCCACACGCAGCTGCAAAGCGCACTCGCGACGCAGCGTGCGGGCATGAACTTGAGTGAAAAACTCAAACGTGTGGCAAAACTGTCACCGGTCAAATTGGCACTGTTTTATGAAGGCTTGGAAGCGGATTGCCGCAGCGACACGATGAAAATAGCCCAGCGTTTGAAGGCGCTGACACTAACATTCAACGCCATGCGCCCGATCGACGAAGCCATCAGCACCGCCGGCGGCGTGGATTGCACCCGCTTAAACGAGCAGCTAATGGTGCCTACGATTCCGGGGCTTTTTTGTGCAGGGGAAATGTTGGACTGGGACGCACCGACCGGCGGCTATTTGCTCAACGCCTGCTTGGCCAGTGGCCGCGTGGCGGGCAGAGGCGCTGCGCAGTGGTTGCTACGTTAGCATTCATCGAACACTGCTAGCTATTAATTTGATAGCGCATTGCGCAGGGTATACGCCGGCAAAGTGCTCTTTTTGCCTAAAAATCACATCCAATACGCGGCTTAGGCTGGATTATCAATATCCACAAACTCATGCTGCAAGCCCAGCTGCTGCGCCACATGCGCGGCCACAGCCGGCGAGCCGTAGCGCTCGCTCGCATGATGCCCGCAGGCGATGTAGCTCACACTCATCTCCCGCGCATAGTGCGCCTGCGGCTCGGAAATCTCGCCAGTGATGAACACATCTGCGCCCGCAGCAATCGCCGCTTCAAAATAGCCTTGCGCACCTCCCGTACACCACGCTACTTTTTTAATAGCGCCTCTCGCAGTATCTATGCCGGCTACTGGCCGATTTAGCTTACTTTCGACATGATGAGCA
>JANNYO010000533.1:0-4840 GCA_031410115.1 Rhodanobacteraceae bacterium
AAAAGTTCGCAAAAATCGTGCGGCGAATCGCTTTGAGCCCACGCCATAGTTCGATACAGTTCGTTTGGGTTTGCGCATGTTCGTGCAACAGTCTCGCCGCAAGGCGGCACGGCTGATCGGTGCGGCCTGAAACCTTCGCCCACTACTACGGAGTTCGCTATGAAATTTACCTTGACCGCGTTGATCGCAGCGCTTGCCTTAGGAAGTCTGACCAGTCACGTGGCGGCGCAAACGCCTACCGCAGGTGCTGAGGCGACATCCAAGTATTACCGCACTGCGCCGGGTTCGAATGGCGAATATTTTGATACGCGAACAATGCGCTGGTTCACCGGCAATGGTCAGCCCTGTAGCTATTGCACAAACGAGGCGGGTTATGGCGTGCCGGTTGAGCAAATCGGTGCGGGCCCGCAGCAAAGTAAATATGCTTTTGCTGACGGCTATTTCTTCTCACCATACGAATTGGCGTGGTTTGATCGCAACGGCGAATGCGTGCGCTGTGATCCTAGTACCGGTTTTTGGATTCCAGATGAGTTTGCGCAAACAGCGGAATATCGCAAAGAACGGCGGCGATTTGCTCAAGTTTTAGTCGGCCCAATGGCGCCACAGCCCGACGGCCGCCCGATCAATGCGCCGCGCGCCGGCGTTGGTTTTGGTGGCGGTGGTTTTGGTCAAAGCGGTTTGCCGCTGCGCTTTGACGCGCGCCAATTGCGTTGGGTCGATCAAAACGGTCAGGCATGTCAAAGCTGCACCCCAGAAAACGGTTTTTGGATTCCTCAGCAGTTTGCCAATGAACCGGAATATCGCGAACAGCAGCAGCGCTACAGCTATTTGGTGGGCAGTATGCGTCGTGAAGTACCGCCACCGCCGGTGTACGCGGGCCAAGATCAAATCGAGTGCTCTAGTCGCGATGGCCGATACACCCTGTGCCGCGGTGACACCGGGCGCGGCGTAACCTTGACGCAGCAGTTGTCCAAAGCTGCATGCGTGCAAAACCAAAGTTGGGGATTCACACGCGAAGGCATTTGGGTTGATCGCGGCTGCCGCGCGCGCTTTCAAATTTTGCGCTAGCCGTTTAGCCGTTGACTGCGCAAAACTCCCGGTTTGGTGCGCCGCGTCGGCGCCGCCGTCGCGTCGGCATCGCCACGCTGATTGGCGGCGCGATTGCGGCGGTGCTATTGAAATGGGTTGGCCTAGGGCCGCCGGTTAAACCCGCGCTGCCAGCAGGTGCGCCATCAGTGAAAAGCGCCGGGCAAAATAGTTCGGCGAAAAACGGCTCGGAACCGACGTCAATACCTGGAGATTTTGCCTTCTACACGCTGGCATTAGCACTGGCGCCGGCGTTTTGCGAAACCGCGCCGACGCGAAAACAATGTAGCAAACTAACCAGTGCCAGCAACGCCATCACGCCGTTGACCCTGCACGGTTTGTGGCCAGAAAATGTGCGCCCGGGCAGTTATCCGCAGTCATGCAGCGCTGAATCGACGACACTCAAAGCCCTCGAGCGCGATATTGACCCACGTTGGCTGCGGCAATTTATGCCCGGCGCTGCAGACGGTTTGGTCAGCCACGAATGGCAAAAACACGGCAGCTGCAGTAGTCTGTCTGCAACAAGCTACTTCATGCATGCGTTGGACTGGACCGAGCGCGTGAATGCGGCATTGGCAAGCGTGTTGGCGTTGAGCATTGGCAAACAAATGTCGGCGGCTGGGATCAAGTCTGGTGCCAGTGCAATCATGCCTGGCCTGGGCGGCGCGATCACTCTGCATTGTCGAAATATCACCACGGCCGATGCCCATGCGCGCGGCAAACCTGTGTTGATGGAGCTGCGCGTGTGCCTGCAAAAAGGCAGTGATGGCGCACCCAACGCACTGTTGGAATGTGCGGCGATGGATCGCATCGACCAAGGCTGTGGCGCCAGCTTCATGCTCGACGGCATTTGAGTATTGACGGTGCCGCTCTTGGCGGCGCGCTATGCCCGATTAACGGTGTGGCTGACGATGTCACTATTGCATACGATTCAACCACGTTTAACATTGAGGTTACGCCATGTCTTTCCACGAAGCGGACGCGGCTGAGAAGAGACGCACGCTGTGGATCGTCGCTGGCATGCTGGTGTTGGCGCTGTTCGCTGGCTGGTGGCTGCATCGCTGGTTAGGGCAAATTGATACGCTGTTAGCGGGCGGGCAGCGCGAATTGGCGAAGCGTCAGTTCGACCTAGTGTTTACGTTCGCCGCCGTTGTTTTATCGGTTAGCTTCCTAAGCCTAGCGCTGTTGAGCACGCAACATGCTTTGGAAGTACTTAAACAACAGCGTTTTCCCAGTGAACGTGCGCGCTTGTTCCGGCGTATGACGGTTCATACCGGCGCTGCGGCGATCAAACGCGGCAGAATTAATTTGGCCTTTGCGGTGTTTTTGCTGCTCGCGGCTTTGGCAACTTTTCCATTTTCTGGTTTGGCTGGTTTTTTAAGCTTTAACCCTTAAGCCTCGCCCTCGCGCCTTTTGCCGATGCGGCATTGAAATGCGTTTTGTCCCGGTCGGCATTCCTACCGGCGCGGCGAAACATCCCAAACCTAACGAACGACTTGTTGCCTTGGCAAACAAGTTAACGGGTAAGTTGTTTTGCCTTGGCAAAACACGCGAACCAAACTTGTCACAGACGTTCGGGTATCCTCGCGTCGTGCTGTGAGATTTTATTGCCGTGTCGCCTTTATCGGCGAGATTTCCTTATCATTTTTGAAATGGCAGATAGTTTTATGAGATCGAAAGATTCGCATTCAAACCCCGTTGCGCCGATGCGAGGCAACGCAAACATCGAGCTGCAGCCGGGTGATTTACCCGACCTACACAGCTCGCGCATTCTGTCCTTGGACAGCACCGGGCGTATTCTAGACTGGATGAGCTGGCAAGATGCCGTTTGTTTGTACGTGCGCGGCGCGGTGTCTTGGACCCTTGGCGAGCCCTGTTTGATTGTGCATGGCGGCATGAGCCGCGAGCTTGGTATTCAAACCACGCTCGCGCTGCACCCCATCGTCGCCAGCCGTTCACGCGCGAAAAATACCTTGATTGACCCCGCACCCAGCCTGACCAATCAGGCGCTTTTTGCGCGCGATCAAGCTTTGTGCCTTTATTGCGGCTGTAGCTTTAACAAAAGCGAGCTGACCCGCGATCATGTGCTGCCGGTTTCTAAAGGTGGCCCCGACGAATGGGAAAATGTCGTGACCGCTTGTTGGTCTTGCAATGTGCGCAAAGGCAGCCGTACGCCGTCGCAGGCGAATATGCCGCTGTTGGCGGTGCCGTATCGCCCAAGCTGGGTCGAGCATTTGATTTTGTCGAATAGAAATATCTTGGCGGATCAAATGCAGTTTTTGCATTCGCATTTACCGAAGCGCCAGCGCCTGGAAGGCCTGCGCGGTCTGGGCGCGCACAGCGTCATTTCGCAAAAAGGCGCGGTTGCGCGTGCCTGATTCGATGGGGTTCTAGGTGACCGACGCAAATTTTGACATCGCCATAATTGGCGGTGGTTTGGTGGGTGCTAGCCTAGTGTTGGCGCTCAATCGTTTTGCCCAAGACGCTGGCCTGCGTGTGCTGCACATTGAGGCAAATGCTGCGGCAATTTCAGCACCGATCGTCGACGAACGCCATTTGGCTTTGAACGCCTTTAGTTGGCAGACGATGCAGCAAATGGGTGTGGCACTTGATGCCAAGCGCTGTGCGGCAATTGCGCGTGTGCATATTTCCAGCCGGGGCGACTTCGGTCGGATTTTGCTAGATGCCAAAGCGGAAGGCGTGCCAGAGTTTGGCCGATTGGTGCCCGCCTCGCACTTACGTGATGCGCTAGAAGTTGGCGTTGCAGGCTGTTCCGCAGGCTGGTTAACCCGGCTGTCAGGCGCGCGTTTGCGACATTTGGAGTTGTTTTGCTCTGGCAAAACAATCAAAACAAACTTGTCGGGTGTGGCCAAACCCGAGCTGGCAGAACTGCACCTAGATGGCGTTTCGACGCCAATTTATGCGCGACTGGTGGTTGGCTGCGATGGCACCCAAAGCAGTGTGCGCGCGCTAATGCCGCGGGCAGCGGTTGACGACATCCTTGACTACCAAGCCAGCGCGTTGAGTTTCAATTTCAGACCTGAAATTGATCCGGCAAATACCGCTTATGAGCGCTTCACTGACAGTGGCCCAATTGCTCTGTTGCCATTGCCAAATCGACGCATGGGGGCAATTTGGACATTGCCGACGGCGCTCGCGGGGCAGGCGCTTGCGCAAACAGATGCGGATTTTCTGGGTCAATTTCAAGCGGCGTTCGGCTATCGGCTTGGACGCTTTTCGGATCTCAGCAAACGCGCGCTTTGGCCCTTAATGCGCCTGCGCGCACAACCGGATTTTGCCGAGCGCTGCGTGCTGATCGGCAACGCCGCGCAAACGATACATCCGCTTGGTGCACAAGGATTTAATTTGGGTTTGCGCGACGCGCTGGCGCTAGCAAAAGTCCTGCACGCGGGCGGCGTCGATGTCGACGCCTTGGCGGCATTTAGTCAGGCGCGCGCAAAAGATCGGGCCGACACCTTGCGCTTTAGCGATTCTGGTTTGGTCGCGACGCAAAACACCACCGCGTTTGCGCGCGCACTTCGCAGCGCTGCATTCACCGTGTTAGAAATTGCGCCGTTAGCGAAGCGCAGCCTCGCGCGTTTTGGCTTGGGGTATGTACGATGAGCGCCAAGGCGCGTGCGAGCGAGCCACTGGCGGGTTTGCCTAGACAAACCAGCGCTCGACGCCGCGAAATTTTTGATTTTGCTGTGATCGGCGATGGCCCAGTGGGCTTGGCTAGTGCGCTGGCACTGAG
>JANNYO010000534.1:0-13227 GCA_031410115.1 Rhodanobacteraceae bacterium
CTTCGGCATCCAGCGCCAGGTAAAGCGCGCTCGCCAGCTCCACCAGCTCGATCGAATCAATGTCGGCCTCAGCGCTATTCAGTTCGAGCTGGGCAAAGCTTTCGGGCTCGATATAGCTCGGGCGCAGCTGGCGCATTTGCCCCACAATGAAGTCAGTCAGCCAGCGCGCCACTAGCTCATGCCGCGTGTGCCATGGGTTTTCCTGGCTCATCCTGGCTGCATCAACAATAAACTTCAGCGCCGCTGCCGGGTTCTTTTTGGCTCAACAACGCTGCAATCGTGGTGATCTCGCCGCTCATGGCGCGATCATCGCGCAGCATTGGCACCAATTCACGCACTTTGGCACGCATTGCCAGGGCGGCAGGCGCATAGTTTCCTTGTTCGCATTTTTCTGTCAAATCCATCGCTTGGCAAACCGCCAAGGTAAAGATCCCGCTGATGTTCGCCAATATGTCCAGCACGTCGCTGGTTTGCCGCGCGGCGATGGTTGCCAGTGGCACGATGTCTTGATTGTTCGAGTTTGTACTCATGCCCTGCACGCTCGCGGGCAGCGCCATGCAGCGTAATTCTGCCAAGAGTGCACTTGCGGTTACCTGCGCGCCCATAAATCCGCTTTGTTTCGGCCGCCCGCGTAATTGCGGCTCTAACCCGGCGATATTTTGCCCGTGCAAATTTGGATCGACCAAACGCGCCATCGCGCGCTCCAGCCACTGCGCCCATTGGATTAGTGTGGTGCGCAAATAGTCGCTGGCGAAGCCCACATGCTGGCCGAAAAAATTACCGCCGTGCACTATTTGCCCGCTGTCAGGGTCAATGATTGGATTGTCCGACACCGAGTTCAGCTCGATTTCAATCGTGGTGTCGTGGTGGTCGAGGGCATCCAACACCGCGCCGAAGAGCTGGCTTAGGCAGCGCACAGAGTAAACATCTTGTGGCGGTGTGCCGACGTCAGGTACCAATTTCATCCGCGTACCGGCTTTGCTCAAACGCGCAAGCTCGGCGCGGATCGTCATTTGCCCGATGTGCGGGCGCACCTTGGACAGCAGCGGTGAAAGTGATTCTTGAAAGCCGCGTAAAACTTGGGTGTAGGCGCTGGCTGCAAGCAGGGTCCAGCGCAGCAAGCGCCGCGCACGCGCACCGTTTAACGCCGCCACTGCGGTGGCAAAACTACAGCCGTTCACCAGCGCTAAGGCGTCGCGTTTTTCTAAACTCAGCGGGATAATGCCGCGTTCGCTCAGCGCACTTTGCGCCGAACGCTGTTGCCGCCCGATCATCACATCACCCTCGCCCGCAAGCGCGAGTGCGACGTGCGCGAGCGGCGTCAAATCGCCACTGGCACCGACCGTGCCCATTTGCGGCACGATCGGCGTTACACCATCATCGAGCACGCGTTTCAGCAAATTCACCACTTGATCCGATGCGCCAGAATAGCCCTGCAGCAGGGTTTGCAGGCGCGCCACCATTGCCGCACGGGTTTGCACCACGCTAAACGGCCGCCCGACACCGGTTGCCAGGTGCCGCAGTAAGCTGCGCTGATGCGCCACGCTATCTGGGTTCGCAGCTTCGGTGCTGAGTGGGCCGAAACCGCTGGTGACGCCGTAAACCGAAATGCCGTCATTGATCGCTTTTTCCAGTACCAGCGCGGATTTACGCGTACGTTCAAACATCGCGTCATTGAGTTCAAACTGCGTGCGGCCGTAGGCGATGTCTTCCAATAATTCGATGTTGAGCTGGCGTGGGCGGGGCGATTTTACTGCCGCCGCCGATGGCACGTAGTCGGACGCGTCCAAGTCCGGCAGGGCTGGCGCCGCTGGCAGCGGCTGCGCGGGCATACGCAGGAGCGCTGGCGTTACCTTGTCGGTCAGCGACAGCGTCGATTCTAAGCTTATGTTTGCGCTGGGCTGGCGCGGCTCGGCGATTTCGCGTTCACGCCGTTTTTGTTCAACATCACGCAAACGATCCATATCGCGCGCCGCGCGGTCACGCTCTTCGGGCGGCAGAACCCGTATCAGCAGCAAGACGCGATTTTCGTTTTCGATTTCGCTCAAAATCATGCTGACCCGCACCGCGACCGGGTTCATTTCATGGTTGAACAGATAATCGAAGCGCGCAGAAAAATTGCCCTTCTCTACCCCGGCTTTGAATCGACCGTAAAATTCAGGCGTTTTGGTGCAGGGTGCGATGTCGGAGAAGAAGTTTTTGCCGATCATATCGACCGCATTGCGGCCACTGATTTTCGCTTCACCCATGTTGTAGGCCATGATCGTGCCGCGCAAATCCAGCTCGATAATGCCAAATTGCATGCGATCACGGCCTTTGCGAGGGATCCGCGCCAGCACTTCGACCAGCTCAATATCTTCGTAGCTTAAAAATTCCATCGCAAACCCTGGCGTTAGTGGACGCGCGAGTCTGCATTGCGAATGGCAAAGCGGGTGTGCACAGAGTTAAACAAATGTATCAAGGTGCGCTTGTTTTACGAACACAACATCGAAGCTCAGGTCGGCGATTGCGCCTTTTCAAGCTTAAGCGGTGCGCAGCTCGCTGCGTATCAACAACATCGCGCCCTCGGGGCTGCTGATTTCACTTTGGTAATCGCCCATGGCGGCGCCTAAAAAATCGCCGGTATGAAGCGTGCGGCCGACATACTGGATGCTGCCGGAGAGCACCAAACACTCTTCTTCATGTGCGTGGCTGTGCGCGGGAATCACCGCCCCTGGGGCAAGCCGCCATAGGCCGGATTCGGTGTGTGCATCAAAACGCAGACGCTTGACGTAAACACCGCTGAGCACGCGCACGAATTCACCTTCTTCAGCCTGCACCAAATGCAGCGGACGGGGTGCGGCGGCATTTGCCATCACACGCGCACGTAAATTTGCACTGGCAGGTATTGGCGTTAACGCGCTGCCCAAGGCCAACAGGGCGGCTTCGTTTTGGCGGTCGTTTGTGCTTGCTGCGGTGTTTATGGTTTGATTTTTCATTGCATACTTATTCATAGCTGAGGCCTTGCGCTTCCAACACAACTTTAAGCGCCTGCTGACCACGGCGAATATGACTTTTGACCGTGCCGAGCGCCATGCCGGTTAAATCGGCAATCTCTTGATGCGACATGTCGTGGAAGAAGGCTAAATCCAACATACGCCGCTGTTCGGAAGTTAGTTGCAGTAAACCGCGATGAATATGTGAAGATTCCTGCATCGCTTGCAATAAATCATCCGCCGCTGCATCCGGCACCGCCGATTCTTCGCGCGCGCTGGGCGGAACGCTGTCGATATCGACCAAATTTCGTCGCTTGCGGATCAAATCCAGCGCGCGGGTGCGGGCGATAACGAACAGCCACGCCATCACCGGGCCGCGATCTGCCTGATATTGCCGCGGCCGTTCCCACACCTGGCGATAAACTTCGCTGAGCACGTCCTCGCTATCGGCGTGGTTGCGCACCAAGCGCAGCACCAGCGCATTGAGCGCTTCAACGCTTAAGTCGTACAGCTCAGCTAGGGCGCGCTGCTTACCGGCGATAATTTCCTCGAGCAAAGCCAGCAAACGCGGCTGATTTTGCCCCGGCTTTGCGGTGCTAGGTATTGTCTCGCTGTTGTCCATTAGAGTGTTTTACAGAGCACGATAAAATACAGATCATCGCGTTTGGGTACGCCAAATTGCGCATCGCCGTAGGGAAAAGCCTCGCGCTCGGAGGTTAGCTGATAGCCGCGGCGCTGATAAAATGCGATCAAACTATCCCGCAGCCAAATCACCCACATGCGCATCTCGGTGGCACCGAAATTCAAGCGCGCGCGGCGCTCGCCTTCGGCCAGCAGCGCTTTGCCGACGCCGCCACCTTGCAAATTTGGCTGCACCGCAAACATGCCGAAATGGCAGCCATCCGCGTGCAGCTGAATATGGGCGCTGCCGACTAGCGTACCGCCATCGAAAGCCAACACGATTTCGCTGTTGCTGGCGGCGATGAGATGCAAAACCTCATCCACGTCGGTGCGTTGCCCGTCCAATAGCTCTGCTTCCGTTGTCCAACCTTGCTTGCTGGTTTCGCCGCGATAGGCGGATTCGACTAAGGCGACAATCTGTGCGGCGTCGCTTGCGACCGCGTTTCGGAATGCCAAAGCCATTCTTTAACCCCGTGCCAGCAGCGCGCGCAAATTGGCGATTTGCGCGCTTGCCCGGGAAATATAGTTCGCCATCACCAGGCTGTGGTTGGCAAAAAAGCCAAAGCCGCCACCATTTAAAACCATCGGGCTCCAGATCGCGCCTTGGGTTTCTTCTAGCTCAGCAATGATTTGCCGCAGGCTGACCTCCGCGTTTTTGTTCGCCAACACCGGCTTAAAGTCGACATCGATAGCTTTCAAAATATGAATCAGCGCATAGGCAGCGCCGCGCGCCTCATAAAAATTATCATCAATTTTGCGCCACGGCGTTTGTACAAACAAAGGGCTGGCAGCACCGGGCGTGGACTGCGTGGCGTTTGGGTCATTCGCCAAATCGGTGTCGTGGCGGCTGTGGGTTACCGAGGCGCTCAAGCGCTGCGACAACGAACCGAGCTGCTTTTCCACCAGCCGTAAATACGCTTCTAAATTGTCAGCGCGCGCATAAAACTGCGCGCCGGGCTGGGTTGGATCGGTTAAACGTGCCAGATATTCTTCCAGTTCCACATTCGCTTTGCGGTACTGGCTTTCGGTGGATGGCACCAGCCACCGATCGTTCGGGTACATCAACAGCGGTTGGGCATTTTCTAAATTTTTATCGGCCAGCGATTGGCTTTGCGAGCGGCTGAAATCGGTGCGCAGTGAGCTGATCAAATCACGCAGTTGCTGCAATACCCCGAACTCGAAATTGGGCATGTTGTCTAAAAACACACCGGGCGGAAATTTATCGTTGCTCAAATAGCCACCGGATTTATTCCATTGCCCCTCATTTAGGCGAATCAGTGTGCTGACTAAGGCCACGCCGGTAATCGATTCACCGGCTTTTACTTGAACACGGCTTGCAGCAATGGCTGCCACATCGAACGGCTTGGGCTCGCGGCTCCACACCCACATCAAGACGCAATTAATCGTTAACAGCAGTGCAAGTGACGCCAAAATCAGGCGTGGCAGCCATTTTTTTGATGGCGCTGGTGCTGTTGCACTTGGCGCAATTACCGGACTAGCGACAACATCGCTCATAGATTTGACTTCAAAAGAGAATGACTGAAGCGTAGGCGATTGGGCGAGCGGATGCGAGTGACGCGTGACCCAGACGCGGCTATTCGCAGATCGCGTGGGCGTTTTTGGGCACTACTTTCACGCTACCAAAGCCAATCGCATCAAAGACTTCGGCCCACGATTCAAGCACTGACGCGCCCGGCGCAATCGGGCAGCTTGAGGTTGGCGCGTAGCGACCATCCTGCATCACTTGATACAAACTGAGCTTGAGCGTATCGGTCGTTAAGTTGTGAATTTCAACTACCACCGAATCGGGCTCAAGCTTGACCACGCGCACCGAAAGCGCCGGTTTCGCCGGGCCGATCACGGCATCAACGATGCCATCGTGCACCGAAAGATCGTGCTCCAGCTTGGCTTTTAGTGGCAATACAGTCGTGGGCTCTAAGTTTTTGCCGTGCCCGCTACCGCCGTGCCCATCGCCGCCATGTCCAGAACCCGAGTTGTCGCCACCGCTGGGCGGAAACGCCAAACTCATGCCGGCGAAAAATGTGAGCGCAAGGCAAGCGGCGAGCTTGTCTGCCGTGTCGCTGGCGCCGGACTTCATAAACGCGCTTTGATCTTGCCGATCATCCAGCCTAAAACGGGAATGTGCTCGAAAATACCGGCGGTGGCGTCCCAATAATCCTGATGGAAGCAAACCAAACCGTCGCTGTTAAAGCGCACGTGGCTCATGCCGATGGTTTGGGTGTCGATGCCTTTTTTGAAGCGCTTGAAACGAATCGTCATCACCCAGCGAATAAAATAATCGCCGCTGTCATTGCTCAGGGTTTCTTTGACTTCAACTACACAGCTTTCCACCGCTTCTGCGCTGTGTTTGAGATAGCTGCGCATCTGATCGCGGCCGCGAATGGTTTTTAGCGTGTCGTTAAACCACGCGTCGCTGGCGTAAGTTTGATCCAATAAAACATCAATTTTTTGCGGTGAAAAGTCTGCGAAAAATTTCTGGAAGCGGGCGATGGCGGCGGCTTCTTCGTGGCTTCCGCGTGTTAGCGCGGGACCTCGTTTGGTTTGTGCCGCAAGTTCGGTTAAATAATCCATTTCTTCTGTCCGTAAAATCTGTCCGGCAACGCCATCTTAACTTGAATACCGCTGAGCGCGGTTTAGGCGCTCAGCGGCGGCTACTACTACTCATCCTCGTCCATGCTTAACCTCGGTGCGGGCGGCGCCCCAGAATTGCGGCGTCCAGACAAGCATACACCTACCGATTTTAAATTTTCGTTTTGCCATGGCGACAAAAACTCACCCTGCCTGCCAAAGCCCGGAAATACCGGCGATTCCCCATGCCCCCGCCGTTTGCGCGGCGGCCAGATCCCCCATGGCTAAACCGCCCAGCGCATAAACCGGCAAATCACATCCGGCGATGCATGCGCTAAATTGCGCCCAGCCCAGATGGGGCGCGCCTGGATGGCTCTGCGTTGGCAACACCGGGCCTAGGGTGGCAAAATTGCAGCCGATTTGCGCTGCATACTCCAACTCAGCCTTACTGTGACAGCTTGCCGCTAGCCAAAACTCAGCCGGCAATGGGCGCACTTTGCAACGCGCAATTGCGGACGCGGTCAAACTGACACCGCCAAAACGCCAGCTTTGACAGAGCGCAACATCGTCTTGCAACAGAATTTCGGCGCCATGATGGCGCGCAATATCGCGCGCCAATGTTGCGATGACACGCAATGCGGCAATCGGCGTTTGCTTGGCGCGCAGCAGTACTAATTTGTGCCCACACACCAACGATCGTTCAAACGACGCCAGCCAGGCGCGGCGCACGGCCGCCGAAGCGTCGGGTGCGGGCGGTTCTGGCGTAATCAAATAGCTTGAACCCAAACCCAAATCTCGAGCGGCTGGGCGGTCGGCGGCAGGCATGCGTAGGCGATGAATCAGCGCCGCGCTGACCCAGCGATACACCTGACCTTCCAATCCGATTGGCGCGCCCGACCAATGCGTGACGCGCAACATGTTCAGGGTCAAATCAACTTGTGCGGCACCATCCAGGTGCCGATAGACCTTAAATGGCGCAGACGCGCTGACGTTCAAGTCCAACTCTTCTTTTAACTCGCGCGCTAATGCCGTGTGCGCGTCCTCACCCGCTTCGATTTTGCCACCGGGGAATTCCCACAGCCCTGCGTGCGCTTTACCGCGCGGCCGTTGCGCCAATAAATAATCACCGCGCGCATTGCAGATCAGTCCGGCAGCAACCTCGACGCGCCGCACTTTATGGTGCCACGCTGACTTTGCGTTTTAGTAATGCCGCACACATTGAGCCGATAACCACCAGCGCCGCACCCATCCAACCCAGTATCCCAATGCGTTCTGGCAGCAAATGGGTCGGGATCAGGGGCGCTAAAAAATGAATCACGGTAACGGTAAAAATCGGCGTCACCGCCAGCACTGCCGAAACGCGTGAGGCTTCCCAGTGCACAAATGCTTCGGCAAAAGCGCCATACGCGCCAATGGTATTGACCGCGCAATAGCCAATCGCCCACCAGTGCACCGAATCGATCTGGCTAAATTCGCCGAAATGCGCAAACGGCAACAGCGCAAGTGTTGCGACGAAATACATCACCAGCATAATTTGCTGCGAAGCCAGCCTGCCCAGCAGCTTTTTTTGGATCAATGCGTATATTGCCCAACTGATCGCCGCGAAAAAAATGAGCGTAGCGCCAAAACCATAGCTGGCTGCGGCCACCGATTTCGTCTGCTGCTCAAACGCGAACGCACACAGGCCCAGTGCAATCGCGGCAAACCCGACGATCTGCCCGGCACTGACGGATTCTTTGAACAGCACAATACTGCCGATCGCCAGCATTAACGGCGCGCTTTGAATTAAAAGTTGCGCATTCGCAGGTGTGGTGTATTTCAAGCCCAGCAGGAACAAAACGTAGTTGCCGATTAGGCCGAGCGCGGCCAAACACAGGAGTTGCCAGCGGCGAACGCCTAAACCACGGAACTGACTCAACTGCCCACGCGAAGCCAGTAAAACCGCGGTAAAAACCAAGGCGCAGAAAAATCGGAACCAAGTCAAAGTCAGTGGTTCTAACACTTCCAATGATATTTTGAGCGCGGCGGGCAGGGTCGCCCAGAACAGGCACGTCAAAAGCGCTAGCGATAGACCCAATCGCCATCGACCAGAAGTAGTGGGGCCAGAAGTTGCGGAAACGGTCATTTGGGGTGCGGCTTGAACAAATAAGCGCTGAGTGTGTCAGTAGCGAGGACGCATTAAGTGAATCGGGCCTTGATGCGTGAAAACAGGCCGCTGGCTTTGGCTAAATCCTGCGCTTTTTGCTCAGCTGTCAGCTGGGGTGCGTGACTACGTGCGCGGGCGCGCGCTAGGCCGAGTGCAGCGTAGCCGTTCAAACAGCTGAGCACTTCCACCGGCGCAATCGCAAGTTTTTGCGCAGCGTCAGCGACGGGCGAAAAATCTTTAAATGCGTCCGCAATCCGGCCAAAATCGGCAAAGCGCGCATAGGCCACCGGGGTGCGAATTTGGAATTCCAACTCGGTATGGTCCAGTTTGCCCGCAGCATTGCGCACGCCCAAAATGAAGCGCTCTTTTGCCGTCAATACACCAATGGTAAACAGCAGTGGACCCATACTGGCCTGCGTTTCGTCACTTTTTGGCCGCACTTTGTCGGGCAATTCCGCCCACAGCGCGCCGTGCTGCATCAGACGCATATACAAGTGACTGCGATTAAAACCGCGACAGCGAAAGCTGTTATTGCCGCGATCGATGCGCACGGATTCCCCGTTTGGGAAGCGCAAGTCAAAAATTCCAGGCCCGGCCTGCATCAGCGCGTTGAGAAATGCGGGCATGTCGCTGCTGCCGCGAAATCCGCGTGGGTCGGTAATGCGTTCACCTGCAGCGGTTTTTCCGACCGCTCCAACGGTGCCAAGCGGCGCACGCACAATGGTTTTTGCTGCCAAGTTTGCGGCAGCAGCTGGCGGCGCCAAGCTCGGTTGCGCAATTCGCGGTGCGGCGCTCTGCGAGAGTTCAGCCATCATGCGTTTGAGCGCACCCAGCACAATCGGGCGGCTCAAACTTGCCCGCACTGCACCGCTGGGCGCAATCAAATCCAACGCGGTCAGCCGTGTCGCGTTAGGAATCAAACGCCAAGCGCTAGGAGTGGCTTTTGCGTGTGCACGTAACACGCCGTCACACGCTGGATCTAACAGCGGTGTCAAACCTGCCAGCATGCGCTGTTCGGCCATGCTCAAGCCCGAAACATCAACATCAAGCTCAATCATTTCTATGCATCCTTCTGGAAAACGGGGGTGCTCAGATCTATTTTGTCCGTATTAAATGCGTTCAATATACAAACTGCCGCCGCCAAAGCCATGCCCTTTTGGATGGTTAATCGCCTCGATTACCAACTGCGGAAATTTCATAAACGCATAGTAATTGCCGAAAATGATCTTGAACATGTTCGATCCCATCAGCATCGCTTGCACCACATATTGCTCGTTCCAGCTGCGGTTTTCATTAATCACCCATTCCTTTGGATATTCCGTTGGCAGAAAAATATCGTGTATGTGGATTCGCACGCCGGGCTTTAGCCTAGGTAGGATTTGCAGATAAAGATAATTGACATCACTGCCGGTTTTAGCCACGTGCGAGCTGTCAATAAACAGCAAATCGTTCGCTTCTAAAGACTCAAAAAACGCGAGCGGAATATCCTGCACACGTTTTTCAATCAGATTCAGCGCCAAATCGGTGCGCCGTAAAAACGGCCTTGGGTAAGGTTCGACACACTCGATTTTCGTATGTCCGCCCAAAAAGCGGCGATTGACATCCGACATTAACAAGCTTGAGTAGCCCGAACCGACCTCAACGATGCGTGCAGGTCGCCAAGACCTGAGCAGGGAAAACAGCATGCGCGAATCCAGCCAGCTAAACTGCGAATTTTGCGTGTAAAAATACCCCAGCTCAGCATCCGCCGCACCCTGCTCAGGGTAGTCGTAAGCCGTCATCATCGGTTTCAGCACATCAACCAAGAGTCGTTGATGCAGCGTATCGTCAAAAACCACGCCCAGCGCCTGCGGGTTGGCTGGATAGAGCTCGTCTAAGCGCGCGGTAAGCTCTTGCGGGTCCGTCACTGGCGAATAAAAGTGGCCATTTGGATGTGCCGTTTTGATTGTCATGCGTTCAGCTCGATCGCGAAGTTGAAAAAAAGTTTTCCCAGCACGAAAATATGCCGTCAATTGGGAAATAAAAGGGTTCGTGAAAATCGCAGAGGATATGCTGCTCAAAACTTGATCCTGCCCGTAATTAAATCTTTGAACATCACCCAATCCCCGGCAAAACTATACAGCGGATGGCGAAACGTCGCCGGGCGATTGTGCTCGAAGAAAAAATGCCCGACCCAAGCAAAGCCATAGCCGCAAAAAAGTGCCGCCAAACACCACCAGGCATTACTGGTAGCGAACGCTCGCAGCAATAGACCCAACACGCCAATGGCGCCGATAAAGTGCAGACGTCGGCAAATCAAATTTTGATGCTGGCTCAAATAAAAGGGATAGAACTCGGAAAAATTAGAAAATTGCGACATTGCTAGCCTCTACAGCCGGGGTAAAAGTAGAATTCCGCGCTAGATTCGCTTTTTTGCATCTCGAACGCAATTTTCCGGCTTTAGCCCACGGGAAAATTCTTCCATTTCATCAGTCAAACACATCACCGCAATTAGTCGGGTTGGGGTCAGTTCACCGCTCAACAGCGCCTGCTCGTCATAGGCGTGCAAGCGATCGACAAAATCTAGGTCACGTGCATTGGTGACATCAAAATGGTGCCCAAATCCACGATTTATAAAGATATCGACGACACTGCTAGCGGCGATAAAAAGCTTGAAATTAAAGCGTTTGATCAGCTCAGGCAGCACGTCTTGCGCACGGATGCCTTCAAAGCCTTCAGTGGAACAATCCCAATTTTTATAAAGCGCTTCATGGCGCGACAACTGACGGTTGTAGCGATAGCTATCTGGCAATTCCAGCCAAAAACGATTGACCACCGCGAGCGATTCAGGCCAACGCATGTGGCCATTTCGCCCAATCATATCGCTGGTAATAAACAAACCCGCGGGCAGCAACGCCGCTTTTATCGCATCGAACAGATGTTCTAGTTCCTGCACGTGATGCAGGGATTGATTTGCCAATACCGCATCGTATTGGCAATTCGGCCGCCACTGATTGAAGTCGCTGACCGTCAAAATCATGTGTTCGGCAACACCGTGCGCCGCCGCATCTGCTTGCCCGCGTGCCAGCATGGGCGGGCTAAGTTCCAGGCATTCAATGGTAAAATTCTTCAGCCCAGCGCGCTGTAACTGCACCGCTATGCGCACTTCGGTGTCGCAATTACCTGAGCCCACGCTGAGAAATTTCGCTGCGACGGTGCCGGTGCGAAGTGCTGCTTCAATCAAAAATTTAACGAAAAATTGATCGGGGTTAGAAAAGCCATATTCCTCCAACATCGGCCGCAGGTACTTGTTTGACCAATAATGAAAAATCGGTGGCAGCTGGTGTATTTCCGCCTGGTCATCGAAGGTCGCACGCTCAGCGGTTATTTTTGCGGCATAGGCGGGGTCATGTGCAAGCGCAAGCGCGGCCTGCAGGTTTAACTTCGGCAAAACATCTAAATTCTCCGCGGCCACGGAATTCGTAGAAATCAAATTCCCAGCCGTAGACGTGGGGCGGTTTACCGGCGCGAGCACACGCCGCACTTTTCGCGCAAACGGCCTCAGCCAGTCGGGAATGTATTGGTAGATCAAGCGCTTCAGCATATGTATTTTTTCAATAGTCAATCAGGCCAACGCGCACAAGCCGTCGGGGTAAATATTGGCGAAAGCAGCAGACAAGTCTTATCCGAAGCGGGCCGCATTACCGCAAGCATTTGCGTCGGTTTAACCGCTAAGTTCGCGAACAGTTCTTGTTCGCGCGCGGCTAAGCGATCAACAAAAGCCACATCCTCCGGCGCGTCAACTGAGAAATTCCAGCCGGTGCGCCGTTCGATCAGCGGCACGACAATGCCAGCGTAGGGCAAAAATAGCTCAAAGGCGAAGCGTTCAAGCAACAGCGGCAAAACATCCTGGGCGCGGATGCCTTCAAAACCGATTTGGGCGCAGTCGTAGTTGACGAACTCAGGCTCAATCTTGCCGGTGGCGCGGTCTAGGCGTTTATTCGGCGGCAATTCGCGCCAGAATTTGCGCACCTCAACCAGACTTTCAGGCCATAGCTGATGACCGTTGCGACCAATCATATCGGCGACTAGAAATATGCCGTTGCTTGGCGTCAGGCAACGCTTGACCTGGGCGAATAGGCCTTCAAGATTCACCACGTGGTGCAGGCAGTGATTTGCTAACACCACATCGAACGGCGCGGTTGTTTCCCAGGAATTTAGATCGCCCTGGACAAAACTACAGTGGCCACTCAGATTTTGCGCCACGGCGCGCGCACGGGCATCGCGCACCGTGTGTTCGCTCAGATCGATGCCCAAAAGCGTAAAGTCTGATCTGCCTGCGGCGATCAGCCCACGCGCAATGCTGAGTTCTAATTCGGCGCGACCGCTGCCCAGTGCCAGGATGCGAAGCGTATGAGTCTCGCCGGAAGGCGACAGAGTCGGCTTTGGTAGCGCGAGCAGCTGGGCTAGGAAAAACGCATCGGGGCTGGCAAAGCCAAAGGCTTCAAACTGCGGGCGCAAATAAGTGTTGCTCCAATAGTGAAAGATAGGCGGCAAATCATGCACATCAGCGGTCAAACGAAAAATCACCCGCTCGGCAAATGTTTGCAGACGCAGGCGCGCCGCGTCAGGAAGCACCTGGCTAAACGCGCGAAATAGGGTTTTTAAGGCAGGCTTGAGTTTTGGATGCATTTCTATTGATGCGCGGCGGAATTTCCTTTGGCGAAACCCGAAGCCCAAGCGATCCGCAGCCTAACGCCGAGGTCCAGCGATTGCTGAAGCTACGCTGCAGCTCGGTTAGCCAAAGCGTTGCAGGTTCAGCCACACTTGGAATAGCCGCAGTTCAAGCAGGTCGAG
>JANNYO010000535.1:0-8244 GCA_031410115.1 Rhodanobacteraceae bacterium
CAAACGCCTTTGTCGATGCTTTGGATCTTTGGGCAAAACCGCTACCTGAGTTTGACCAAGCCGCACTCGACGCGAAATATGCAGTGATGGGCGGACAAAGTTTCAATGCGCCGCAAAAAGCCGCGTGGGCAGTCATCGAGCAGATGACGGACCGATTCAAAGCCGCCGACGTGATTGTGTTTTCAGTGCCGATGTGGAATTTTGGCATTCCCTACAAATTGAAGCACTATTTGGATTTGATCATGCAGCCGGGTTTGACCTTTGGGCACGACGCGTCGCGCGGCTACTTTGGTTTAGTGCATGATAAAAAGGCGCTGACGATTTACGCCAGTGGTGGCGACTACGCGATTGGTACGCCGGCTGCCGAGATTGATTTTCAAAGCCGCTATCTCAACTTCGCACTGGGTTTTTTGGGCATCCAGCAACTGCATGAAATTCGCGTGGCACCGACCGCCGCAGGGCCCGAGGCGGCAAAAGTGGCGCTCGCACATGCGAATGCAGCTGCCGCCAAACTTGCTGCGTCAATCTGAGAATCGGTTTTAAAGATGATTGATTTTCCCACCACAACGCAGATTTCTGGGCCAGCTGGCGTCATTGAAATTGCCTGCGCCCTGCCAACTCAAACACCGACATGCATGACGATTATTTGTCATCCGCATCCGCTTTTTGGCGGCAGCATGGGCAACAAAGTCGTAACCACGCTGGAGCGTTGTTTCCGTGATTTAGGTGGTGCCACAATGCGATTTAATTTTCGCGGCGTCGGCGCATCCAGCGGTACTTTTGATGACGGCATCGGCGAATCCGATGATTTAGCAGCCGTGTATGAATTTGCGCGTAAGCATTTTCCCAACGCGCCGCTCTGGCTGGCAGGCTTTTCCTTCGGCAGTTTTGTCGCCGCGCGTATGGCCAATCAGCTGCATGCGCAGCGCTTAATTTGCATCGCGCCCGCGGTTACCAAATGGGATTTTGCTGCCTTCGACGCACCCTGCATGCCCTGGATTATTGTTCAAGGCGAGCAAGACGAAGTCGTCGCACCGCAGGCGGTTTATGATTTCGCCGCAGCAGCAAGACCAAGACCCCAATTGATTAGACTAGCGGACGCAAGCCATTTTTTTCACGGCAAACTGGCTGAATTGCGCGCACTGCTGACGGAACAACTGTCAGCTTCAACGCCAGCAAATATGGCTCAATGAACACACCGATTGCGCTGGAGGGTGTGGAGCCACTCGATGCCTTTGATGCCGGGATCCGTTCCGGTCGTTGGGTTGACGATCTGGCCCAGCGTCGTGTGCTGACTGAACTTGACCGCTTGCATCTAGCGCTGTTGGCGAATATTCCTGATTCATTGTTAGGTCGGGTGCTGTCACGTTTTGCGAAGCCTAAACAGCTGCCTGGGCTTTACATCTATGGCGGCGTCGGGCGTGGCAAAACATTCCTGATGGATTTATTTTATCAGTCCCTACCATTTGCCGAAAAAAAACGCCTGCATTTTCACCACTTTATGCAGCAAATTCACCAGCAGCTCGCGCGCTTGAGCCACACCAGCGACCCCCTGGAAGTTATTTGCGAAGGCTTTGCAAACGAATGCCGGGTGCTTTGTTTCGATGAGTTTTTCGTGACCGACATTGGCGATGCGATGCTGCTTTCAGGACTGCTGGAAGGCCTATTCGCGCGCAATGTAACCCTGGTGACCACGAGCAATTTACCACCGCATTTGCTGTACCCAGACGGCCTGCAGCGTGCGCGATTTTTGCCGGCAATTGCGGCGTTAGAAAAAAATTGTCAGGTCATTCGCCTAGACGCCGCACTCGACTATCGGCTGCGGGCACTGACCAATGCAAATATTTATTTAACACCCATCACAGCGGACACCCAGGCCGCGCTTGATGCACTTTTTCAATCGCTGGTCAGCGCAGATGTGGTTTGCGACGTTCAACTTCAAATCAACGCACGTGAAATTTTGGCGCAAAAAGTGTCGGGTGATATCGCCAGCTTTAGCTTTTCCACACTTTGCGAGGGGCCGCGCTCAAGCCATGACTACATCGAACTTGCCCGCGAATTTCACACGGTGGTGATTCACGACGTACCACAGTTCGATGGCAACAGCGAAGACGCGGCGCGGCGCTTTATGTTTTTAGTGGACGAGTTTTATGACCGCAAAGTCAATCTGATTCTAAGCGCCGCCGCGAGCGCGACCGAGCTCTATCAAGGGCGCCGTTACAGCTTTGAATTTCAACGCACCGCCAGTCGATTAATTGAAATGCAAACGCAGGAATATCTAGCGTCGGGGCATTTAGGGTGATGGGTTAATACTTAAGTGAGTTGCGTAGCTGCAAAAATAAAACTCAATTCCCGCACTCGAAACAACTGGACTTGGCACGGCGACAAATGCGGCATCGATGACTGGGAACCAGGCATCTGCGCCTTCAACGGCAATATCCACGTGCGTGATTTCCAAACGATTCGCCTGCGCGATGGTTTGTGCGTAAATCTCACCGCCACCAATCACCCAAAGTTCTGGCGTTGTGCAGGCGGCTAGTGCTTGCGTGACATCGGCAAAAACATCAACGCCGGACGCGCGCCAGCTTGGATCACGCGTCAGCACAAAGTTGCGCCGCCCGGGCAATGCGCGCCCGATGCTGTCGTAGGTTTTGCGCCCCATCAACACCGTTTGCCCGAGCGTTAGC
The DNA here is from genome assembly GCA_031410115.1 of Rhodanobacteraceae bacterium. Taxonomy (GTDB): domain Bacteria; phylum Pseudomonadota; class Gammaproteobacteria; order Xanthomonadales; family SZUA-5; genus JANNYA01. The sequence goes on from JANNYO010000535.1 coordinate 2,688, forward strand.
GCCTTGAATCGCTTTAAATCCTCTGGCAAACGCCACGGCAGTGCGCCGGCTTTGCCAATGGCGCGATGGCAATCCATCGCTGCAATCAATATGATTTCAGGCACTGTTTTGGCGATCATGTTCAGACTGCAATCGGCGCTTTGATCGCCGCATGTGATTGATAGTTAACTAATGAGATGTGGGAATATTCAAACGCTTCGAGCGTGCGGATGCTTGGGTCTAGCTGCAAATTTGGCAGCGCAAATGGCGTACGCGCAAGCTGGATATTCGCCTGCTCAAGATGATTGCTATACAGATGCGCATCGCCCAAGGTGTGTACGAACTCGCCCACCGCCAAGCCACATATCTGCGCCACCATGTGCGTTAGCAGCGCATAGCTAGCAATGTTGAAAGGCACGCCGAGAAAAATGTCGGCGCTGCGCTGATACAGCTGGCAGCTGAGCTTTCCATTCGCAACATAAAACTGAAACAGGCAATGGCAGGGTGCCAGCGCCATTTTCGGTAAGTCGCTAACATTCCAGGCGCTAACGATTAAGCGACGCGAATCTGGATTGCGTTTAATCTCGGTTATGACGCTGGCAAGCTGATCATGCACTTCTCCACTTGCGCATTCCCAAGCGCGCCACTGTTTACCATACACCGGGCCCAAATCGCCATTCGCGTCGCTCCACTCGTTCCAAATCGAGACGCCGTTTTCTTGCAAGTAGGCAATATTGGTGCTGCCACTAATGAACCACAGCAGTTCATGCACGATGCTTTTTAGGTGCAGTTTTTTCGTGGTGATCAGCGGGAACCCGGCGCCTAAATCGAAGCGCATCTGATAGCCGAACACGCTGCGCGTACCGGTGCCAGTGCGGTCAGATTTGTCTACGCCATGTTCGAGCACATGGCGCAAAAGCGCGTGATATTGCTGCATCGCGGTTTGCCGGTTAAATGACGCGCACGGAAAGAATACCTTCGATCGCTTCCAACTGCGCCTGCACCGCAGGCGTAACGGCTTGATCGACGTCGACCAAGTTGTAGGCGTAATCACCGCGACTGGCGTTTTGCATCTGATGGATGTTCAAACCGGCGGCGCCAAAGACATGGCTCAATTGCCCAATCATATTAGGAACATTACGATTTGCCACGCACACACGGGCGAAGCCAGCACGGGAAAGCTGCATATTAGGGAAGTTGACTGAATTGATGATATTGCCGTTTTCCAGATACTCGCGCACTTGATCGACCACCATCAGCGCACAATTTTCTTCTGCTTCTAACGTCGATGCGCCCAAGTGCGGAAAGCTCAGCGATTTCGCATGGCCCAACAGCGTGTGGCTAGGGAAGTCACTGATGTAGCGTGCCAGCGTGCCATCGTCTAAACCCTTGCGCACGGCGGTTTCGTCCACGATCGCTTCGCGCGAAAAATTTAACAGCGCCGCACCCTTTTTAATGACCGATAGCGAGCCGTCGTTAAACAAACCCTTGGTCGCTGCCATCAGTGGCACGTGGAAGCTAACGAAATCACTGTTTTGATACAGCTCGTTCACCGATCCCGCTTTACCCACATCCGAGCTCAAGCGCCATGCGCCCTCGACCGTCATGTGCGGATCAAAGCCGAGCACGTTCATGCCCAAGGCATGCGCCGCGTTGGCAACTTTAACGCCAATTGCGCCCAAGCCGATCACGCCGAGGGTTTTGCCTGCCAGTTCTGAGCCGACAAAATTCTTTTTGCTGGCTTCAACGTGGGCGTCTAAATCCGTGCGGCTAGCATCCAGTGCACGCACAAAGCTGGTGGCTTCGCCCAAGTTGCGCACGCTCATCAGCATGCCGGCCAAAACCAGCTCTTTCACCGCATTCGCATTCGCGCCAGGCGCGTTAAATACCACCACGCCCTTCTTACTGAGTTCAACCACAGGAATGTTGTTGGTGCCCGCACCGGCCCGACCAATGGCGATAACGGAATCACTCAGGCCCATTGCATGCATGTCGGCGGAGCGCAATAAAATGGCGTCCGGCGTTTCACTGCCGTCGTCAATGCTGTATTGGGTTTTTGGGAATTTCGCCAAGCCATGCTTGGAGATGGCGTTGAGGGTTTTAATCTTAAACATAGTTAGGCTCATTACTTAAATTTTATGATTGCAGGAGTCTCGCCGGAAGGCGACACGGCAGATGAGTCTCGCCGGAAGGCGACACGGCAGATGAGTCTCGCCGGAAGGCGACACGGCGATTGAGTCTCGCCGGAAGGCGACACGGCGATTGAGTCTCGCCGGAAGGCGACACGGCAGATGAGTCTAGGCTTTCGCGGCAAAGTCTTTCATGTAAGAAATCAATGCATCAACCGATTCTTGGGTGACGGCGTTATAAATCGAGGCCCGCATGCCACCGACATCGCGATGACCTTTCAGGCCCATCAGTTTTGCACCGTCCGCACCTTTCAGAAATGCGGCGTCCAACTCGCTATTCGGCAAAAAGAACGGCACGTTCATTCGGCTGCGCGCGCGAACCGCAACTTCATTGCGATAGAAATCGGAACTATCAATGTAGCTGTAAAGACTGGCGGCTTTGGCCGCGTTGCGTTTTGCGATTTCAGCAACGCCGCCCTGCGCTTTGATCCACTTAAACACCAGGCCTGCGACATACCAGGCATAGGTCGGCGGCGTATTGAGCATCGAGCCATTTTCCGCATGCTTGGCGTAGTTGAAAATCGCTGGAATTTTGCGTGGTTGGCGTGCGAGCAAATCATCGCGCACGATCATCACTAAGATGCCGCTGGGGCCAATGTTTTTCTGCGCGCCGGCATAGATCAAGCCGTAATCGGCGACGTTGATTTCGCGACTTAATATATTCGACGACATGTCCGCCACGATGGGTGCATCTAGTTTTGGGATGCTGTGCATCTCGACACCGTGGATGGTTTCGTTTGGCGTAATGTGCACGTACGCCGCATCTTTCGTCAGTTTCCAGGTATCGACATCGGGAACGTCGATGTAGGTGTTTGCCTTGGCAAACGAGTCAACAGGAAAGTTACCCGGATCAGCGGCGATGTTGACCTTGACCAAGCTCGCCGCTTCTTTCGCGGCTTTTTGCCCCCACGCGCCGGTGATGACGTAATCGCCAGTTTGCTCAGGTGCTGCGATATTCATCGGCACTTGCGCGAATTGCGTGGTCGCACCGCCCTGTAAAAACAACACTTTATAATTTGCTGGAATGTTCATCAAATCGCGTAAATCGCTTTCGGCAGCTTCCGCGACGTCGATAAACTTCTTATCGCGATGGCTGATTTCCATCACTGAAGCGCCGACACCTTGCCAATCCAACTGCTCATCTTGCGCCTGTTTTAGGACCGCTTCCGGCAACGCGGCTGGGCCCGCGCTAAAGTTATGAATTCGCATAGTAATCGCTCCAAATGGGGTGGCTAAAGGTAATACGGATGGCTAGAGCAAGGCTTCGGAGCGCGCTAGGGAATGGCGGCGGTATCGGGTGCTAAATCCGGTCCTGGTAAAAACGAAAACTCAAAGCCTGAGGCACTGGTGCCTGGATCAATTACTTCAAAAACAATCGGCAGACTGGCATTCGCGGCAATGCCGGCTGCCATCGCAGTATGATCGCGCAAATAGCTGGTTGGGGCAAAACGGCGCAAGGCCACGGCACTACTGGTCAGACTGAGCAGCTTGACCTCAACAATTGGGTAGTTTTGTGGATATGGTGCAAGGTTGGTCAGGCTAGCGGAAATCAGCAGCGCCCCTGGCACGCGCGGGTGCGGCTTGACGGTGCTATCCAACACCTTGAGTTGATCCAAGTTTTCACGCAATGGCAGTACACAGCCCAATAGCGCGCAGGCATGCTCAAGTGCTGGGCGAAAATCATCGTGCGCCAGCAGCGCGCGCTTTTGATAAAGGCCGAGCTGAACGATCAACGCCAATGCCAATGTGCATGCAGCAATCACCCACGGCCATCGGCTGGCAGATGCGGCTTGCTCCGGCACATATTCGCGCCGCACTTCGGCGTGGAAGCTGGCTTGTGGCGTGCTCAGTTTAGGTGCAATAGGACTGGGCTTCGATGTTGGTTTAACGGACGGCGCTGAGCCTAAATCGTATTGCGCACGCCCGGAGCTCATTGGCGTGTCGATCGGCGCATAACGCCCTTCACGCCCCGGATCAGAACTGCCATCGCTACTTCTGGGCACTCCCGGCTTTTTAACCGGGGTGGCAGCGGCATCACCGGGGCGAAAACCAACCCAATCGGGCTCAACCCATTCGCCATCACGACCGGAAACAGTTTCGGATGGTATTTCCGCAGCAGCCGCAGGCGGCGAAAAAGCGCTGGCAAAACTGGGCTCAATGCGGCCATTGTCCATGCGCAGCGCCTCGTTTAGGTCGAAATCGCTGATCACAATCGCGCGCTCATCCACCTGTGATTGCAAAGCTGGCTGGCGCACCGGGCGTAGCGCGGGAATGCTCAGCACCGCAGGCACCAGCGCTTCCTCACTGCGCGGTAGCTCAACTACAGCACCTTCGGGTAACTTTTCCGTCAAGCTGGGCAGCGCGTCGAACACCGCGCCGCAGTGGCCACAGCGAAATTGCCCGTGGCTGAGCTGTAATGATTCCGCAACGATTTTATATATCGTTAGGCAATCCAGACACTGGGTGTACATGAAATAGAATTAAATTCAGCGCAAAGGTTAGTGCGACCGGCTAGCTATATTTGACTGTAACAATTTCCACCGAGCGTTTGCCGCCCGGGGTTTGAATATCAACGACGTCACCCTCCTCTTTGCCGATCAATGCGCGCGCAAATGGGCTAGAGATGCTGATGCGGTTCTCTTTGATGTCGCTTTCCAGATCGCCAACGATTTGGTAATTAATTTCAGCATCAGTATCCTGATCAATCATCTCCACATGCGCACCAAAAACCACGCGCTTGCCAGCATTGAGTGTGCTTGCGTCAATAATTTCCGCGATTGACAGGGTGCCCTCTAGCTGATTGATGCGCGCTTCATTCATGCCCTGCTGCTCGCGCGCGGCGTGGTACTCAGCGTTTTCCTTCAAATCCCCGTGCGCCCGCGCTTCAGCGATCGCCTCGACGATTTTCGGCCGTAATGCTTTAAGGGCGGCGAGTTCAACATTAAGTCGTGCCGCGCCAAGTACAGTGAGTGGTGAACGTTTCATGGTTTGCTTCCTTGCAATAGTTCAAGCGCGTACGTGGCGCTGTTAGTCAAAAATAGATGAATCGTGTTGCCCTAAGAGCTGCCGTGATCGGCGTGCTATGGCAGATGTCGTAAACGCCAGCACGCTGGCTGTTGAAGGCAATTCATGTCTGCAAGAACTAGAACATGATCGCGTTCAAACGCATAAACGAGACTCGCGATGGGCGACACGGCAAACGAGTCAGAATTCTTGCGTCCCGCTCGGGACTCAAACTGCCCCAAAACGCGCGTTCGTCGCTTGAAAGCGACATGGCAGCATCTGTAATCATTTCTGTGGGATTTTTCATGCGACTAGGATAACTGATTCAACATAAGCTTTGCTTCGCTGCTAGGTGCCCGAGCCAGACACACCAAAAAAAACGGCAC
>JANNYO010000536.1:0-2872 GCA_031410115.1 Rhodanobacteraceae bacterium
TATCGCCTTCCGGCGAGACACTTTTGCCGTATCGCCTTCCGGCGAGACACTTTTGCCGTATCGCCTTCCGGCGAGACACTTTTGCCGTATCGCCTTCCGGCGAGACACTTTTGCCGTATCGCCTTCCGGCGAGACTCACGAAGGAAGGGCAATACGCATCAACATCAACTTTACAGGGAGCCGCACAGCGCAATGAGCACACCGAATCCATTTACCCCAGCTAGCTACGCCAAGCCCGCGCGCGAATTGGTTGCAAACAATGTTCGCGGCGTGATCGCTGCGATTTCGGATCAAATGTTTCCTTACAACTCGATGGTGGATTACGCACCGTTGGAAAATGGCGATGTCCTTTTTTTGCTCTCAAACCTAGCTGAGCATTCGCGCTATTTGCAGGTCAATCCGAAGTGCAGCCTATTTATCGCACCGCATTTGAACGAAGCAGATGCCTTTCAAAAGCCGCGTTTGACGCTCGTGGGTGAGGTCGAGGAAATGGGGCGCAGCGAAACCAGTATTCGCGCATTTATGAAATATCACCCACGCGCCAGCGCCTACATGGTGATGAATGATTTTCGCTTCTGGCACTTCCACACCGAAAGCGCCCGCTTCATTGGCGGTTTCGGGCGTATGGCTTGGCTGGAACAGTCGGAATATCGGGCGGCGTGAGTCTCGCGGTGACGCGACACGGCAGATGAGTCTCGCTGGAAGGCGACACGGCAAATGAGTCTCGCCGCAATCAATTCAACCCATGTCGCCAAACCCAAACCGCTACCTGGGTACGATCGACGAGTTCAAGCTTGTGCAAGATGCTGCCGACATGGCTTTTGACGGTTTTTTCCGCAATACCCAGTGCGTCACCAATTTCTTTGTTGGAATAGCCCTGGGCGATGGTGCGCATCACTTCTAGCTCGCGACTGCTGAGCAGACTTAAGCCGTCTGGCGCACGACCACCGCGCAGTGCTTCGGTTGCGCGTGGGTCCAGTACGATCTCGCCGCGCGCCACGCGCCGCAGTGACGCTGCGAGTTCGCCAGCCGCAATATCTTTAAACACAAATCCACACACGCCCGCCGCGAGCGCTTCTGTTACCGGCAAGCGCTGCGAGGCTGAAGTCAAAATTAAGCTTTTGGTGCGCGGACTTTGCGCGCGAATTCGGCTGCACGCACCGACGCCGTTTTCGCCCGGCATCAACAAATCGACCAGGGCAAGATCTGGCTGTTTGGCTTTCGCGATGGCAGCGGCGCCCAAGGCGTCGGAGGCTTCACCGACAATCGAAAAATCAGCCAAGGTCTCAAAAAACGCGCGCAGCCCGCGCCGCACCACCTCATGATCATCCACGATGATCATCGTCATTCCAGCCATTGCAGCTCCACTTTTGTGCCCAGGCCAAGTTTAGCTCCGGCGCGCACGCCAGTTTGGATGTTTAAGCGCCCCGATGGAAGCCTGCGGGCGCGATGCGCTAAATTTTTCAATCCCATCGAATCTTTCAATAGTGCGCTGCCCAGCTCAAAACCGCAGCCATCGTCAGTTACATCAAGCGCGTAGCCGTTTGCGATTTCACGTAACTCGATGCGCACTTTGCGAGCGCCACTGTGGCGCCAAACATTGGCGAGTGCCTCATCTAAGATGCGTAAAACTTCAGCTAAATCGCCTGGGCTTAAGTTGGACGGGCGTTCACAGCGCGCCTCAAAAGTACCTTCGATGCCACTGCGCCGTGAAAAATCAGTCACACGATGGCGCAGTGCGTCTTCGATTGCCGCCAGTTCACCGGGAACCCGCAGTTGGCCAAGAATCACGTCTAGTTCGCGCCGAATTTGGAGCGAAAGCTGCTGCGCTTCTTCGAGCGCGCGCTGTGCTGCGTGCGCTTGCGTGAACGCTTGGTCCGCACCATCCAGCGGTTTGGGCAACACCGCACTGAGCGCGCCCAGCTGAAGTTCCAGCGCAAAGCCGTGCTGTTTGACACTGTCGTGCAAATCCTGTGCGAGGCGTTCGCGCTCTTCTAGTGCCGCAAGCCGCGCGCCTTCGTCCATGCGTGCGCGCAACGCGGTCGCGACATCGTTTAACCGGCGTGTTAGGACGCCAATTTCATCACCACTGGCATCTTTTAACGGGGTGGCAAAACGTTCACGGCTCCAACCTTCAGCGGCGGCCGCAATGCGATCCAAACGCTTCAACACCACACGATGCAAGAAAATCCCAGCGCCCACGCCGACAAGAAGCAAACACGCGATCATTACCGGCCACTCAAAGCTAAATACCGATTGGATGCGTCGCCAGGGCGGTGACAGTGCCAGCTCAATCCGAACAAATTCGCTAGCGCCCGGTACCTTGGCCTCGGCCTTCCAGCGGCGCGCACCGGCATCGGGCGTGATCGGCGCGCCGGTCGCTGCCACCCAAAGCGTGCCATCCGCTCGGCGCAAAGTTATGCGAATCGGCTCAACCGCAAGCTCGGAGAGTACAAAAGGTTCGCCCAGCCAGGTCGATTTTGGATCCTGCAAACTCAAGCGTGCGTTGTTCAAGCGCAGGCGAATTTCTTCCGGCGGATCCTCTAAATGGGCAAAGATTTCTTGTGCCAAATGCGTCGATTCGCGCGCCAGTGCGCCGGCATCTAGCGCGCGCACCAGCGATCCATACTCGAAACTTAGAACAGAAATCTCCACCACCAACAAAGCTGGAATGCTAAAGGCAAGCAAAAACAGCACGAGCTTTGCGGTTAGGCTGCGCATTTAAGCGACTCAACCACTTCCCCTATAGTCGTCCTGCCCGCGCAGGCGGGGATCCAGAGTCGGTGACGTGTGGTTGCGCCTACTGGATTCCCGCCTGCGCGGGAATGACGATTTGGGCATGTTCGGCGAGACTCATCTGCCGTGTCGCCTG
>JANNYO010000537.1:0-6126 GCA_031410115.1 Rhodanobacteraceae bacterium
AACCAAAGTGGTTCCCCGCCTGCGCGGGGAAGACGAAACCAAAGTGGATCCCCGCCTGCGCGGGGAAGACGAAACCGAAGTGGATCCCCCAGCACGAAGGGTTTCTAGGGGGGCACATCCAAGCCTGGCCCGCTACACCACGGAATTAATCCCCGCACCTGTCACTGGTTTTGCCATGCCTGGACTATTCGGCGGCGCGCCGGTTTATTTGTTGGGGCATGATGAGATCGCGCCGCTTTTGGCGCATCAACTAACTCAGCGCGGTGTTAATGCGCATGTCGTTGCCACCTTGCCTGAGGGCGCCAACGCGTGCATTTACTTAGGCGGCTTGCGCCAGGCAGTAAACGAGAATGCTGCTATTGGCGTCAATTTCGCTGCTTTCCAACTGGCACGCAAACTTGCGGTCAAGCTTGGGGTTGGCACGGGATTATTCGTTACCGTACAAGATTCCGGCGGTGGTTTTGGCTTAGCTGTAACTGCCGATTCAGCAGTTCAGGCTTTTGCCCATTGGGCTGCTGGCATGCCGGCATTGGTTAAAACCTGTGCACTAGAATGGCCGCTCGCCAGCGTTAAAGCGATCGACATCGCGCAGATAAACCGCACGCCGATGCAGCTTGCCGAGGCGCTGTGCGATGAGCTGTTGGAAGGCGGCGGTGAACTCGAAGTAGCTCTGCCCAGCAGCCACGAGCGCCACACCCTGCGCTGTGTGGAGAAAACGGCCCAGCCCAGCGACCCAGTGATTGGCGCAAATGACGTCGTGATTGTGTCGGGTGGTGCGCGCGGCGTGACCGCACTTTGCGTGATCGCTTGGGCCAAGCGTTGTGGCGCGCGCTTTGTGCTGCTTGGGCGCACTGAGCTTGTGCCGGAGCCGGCTTGCTGTGCGGGCATAGTCGATACGGCAGACTTACACAAAGCGCTGCTTGCGGCGGCGCACGTTATTGCGGAAAAACTAACGCCAAGTGCCCTGTCAGCGCGCGTGCAATCGGTGCTTTCCGGACGAGAAATTCGCGCGACGTTGGCTGCGATTATCGCTGTGGGTGCACATGCGCAATACTGTGCACTCGACGTACAAGATTCTGTGGCGCTGGCAACGTTGTTGAGCGACGTTCGCCAAACGGCCGGCCCGATCACGGCCTTGGTGCACGGTGCTGGGGTGTTGAGTGATAAGCGCATACTGGATAAAACCGACGCCCAGTTTGCCCACGTGTTTGATACCAAAGTGCAGGGTTTACGCGCGCTATTGGCGGCAACAAAAGATGACCCGCTTAAACTGCTGTGCGTATTTTCATCGGTGTCGGCGCGCGTCGGCAATACCGGGCAGTCGGACTATGCAATGGCGAACGAGGTGCTGGCAAAAGTGGCACTGCATGCCGCGCGCACCCGGCCGCTGCTGCGCGTCAAATCACTCGGTTGGGGCCCGTGGGAAGGCGGCATGGTTAGCCCACAGCTGAAAGCACGCTTCGCAGAAATAGGTGTTCCGATGTTGCCGCTGGACTTTGGTGCGCAAATGTTTTGCGATGAAATGATGGATGCCAGCCAGCGCTCTGTGGAGCTGGTTTTGGGCGGCGCCCCGCGCGCGGAGGCACTGTTATCCGACGGTGCTGGCGCGCGCGTCGATGCCCTAGAAATACGCGTGCAACGTGACACGCACGGCTATTTGGCAGGCCATGCGGTGCAGGGTGCGCCGGTAGTGCCGGTGGTGCTAGCGGCGGAATGGTTCGCGCGCGCTGCGCGCAGTTTTCGCCCAGGTCTGACATTCGTAGCGCTGCATGATCTGAAGGTACTGAAGGGCATCCGCTTGGATCGTTATGCCCTGGACGGCGATCGATTTCGGCTGGAGTCTCGCCGGTCTGGCGACACGGAAATAGAGGCGCGTGCCCGCAAGGCGGCGAAAGCTGGCACGACTGAGCTGATGTTGATATTGCTCGACAGCTCCGGGCGGCCCCGCTACAGCGCACGCGCTGAGCTGTGTGCAGAGGTCGTAACCGCGACCTCGGTGCTGCCAGCGCTTGCTTTGGACGGCGCATTGGATAGTTGGGGCGACGGTTCGCCCTATCCTGAGCGGCTGTTTCATCGCGGCCAATTCGAGCTTATCGAGCGCATCCACGGCGTGACGGACGCGGGTGCAAAGGCGAGTATTTTGGGCGTTGAACGTGCCAATTGGCCGGCACAAGATTGGCACTTTGACGTTGCGGCAATGGACGCTGGCATGCAGCTTGCCGTGTTGTACGGTCAGCGCATGCTGGGGGTAAATAATTTGCCAACCTCAATTGCAAGCGTGCGTCATTATGCCAATGCACCCTGCGCCGGGGCAATCACTGCGACGGCAATTCGGCACGTGTTCGCCGTGTCCGCAAGCGCAGGCTTGAATGAATCGACTTCATGCACCACAGATATTTATTTTGAAAACGCCAAGGGTCAGCGTATTGCCGAGCTTTTAGGCGTGCAAAATCACGCGCTACCGGCTGCTTAGCGGTGGGCTTTTTGCCGATTGCCATCGTCGGGCGCGCCTGCGTATTGCCCGGCGCGCTCAGCCCTGAGGCTTTGTTTCAGGCCTGTGTGGCGGGTGCAGATTTATTGCACACCAGCGATGTTGGTCGTGGCGGCTATGTTGCTGGTTTCGATCAAATTTGGCAGCCGCACGGCTTCGCCATTCCAGCCATTGAACTGCACGGGCTAGATCCGTTGGTGCATTGGCTGTTGCACTGCAGTAAAGTTGCCCTGGGAACGCTCGCCTCGGCCCGGCAAAAAGCTCCGCCGCGTATCGGTGCGATCTTTGGAAACTTAGGTTTTCCCAGCGTGTCGATGGCGCGCTTTGCCGATCAGGTGTGGCGTGCTGACCGTGCAAAACGAGAGCCGCGCAATCGCTATATGAGCGGCGGTAGCGCCGACATTTTGGCGCGCGCAATGGCCTTAAATGCCGGCTGCTATGCGCTCGATGCAGCATGCGCGAGCGCACTGTACGCAATCAAATTAGCCTGCGATCAGCTGCATGATTTGAGCGCAGACATTATGCTTGCCGGCGCCGTGCAGCGCGCTGACGATTTGTTTTTACATCGTGGTTTCGCCGCATTGAACGCACTCAGTGCGAGCGGGCGCTCACGACCGTTCGCCGCTGATGCCGACGGCCTGGTGCCGAGCGAAGGCTGTGCGATGTTGGCACTCAAACGCCTGGCGGATGCGCAGCGCGATGGCGATGAAATATATGCGGTGATTCGCGGCATCGGCCTGTCCAACGATGGCCGCGGCCGCGGCTTATTGGTGCCGGCTGAAACTGGGCAAATCGCTGCAATGCGTGCGGCATATCTGCACGCTGGGCTTGCGCCGACGCAAGTGTCATTACTTGAGTGCCACGCGACCGGTACATTGATTGGCGACGCGGTTGAGCTGCGCAGTAGTAGCGTCGTATTTAGTGGCGTTAAAGAGTTAGCAATCGGCTCGCTCAAATCCAACCTCGGGCATTTGATCGCCGCTGCGGGTGTGGCGGGTATCATCAAATTAAGCGAAGCGATGCGCGCTGAAATACGCGCACCGAATCGCCCGCTTGCGGAGCTGACGAACGCGCTAGCCGACACGCCTTTTCGCCTGCTGCAAAAACCCGAGCCTTGGGCTTTAGAACATCCGCGGATCGCCGCTATCTCTGCATTCGGTTTTGGCGGCAACAATGCGCATTTGATTTTGTCGCAGGCTGCACCAAGCACTTCACGTACACCAAGCACTTCACGTACATCAGGCACTTCAAGCACTTCAAGCAAGGGGTCGATGCCGGGCAATGTTGAAATCCCGCGCGAAACCCACGCCCCGCCACGCGCACAAATCGCCCTGGTCGGCATCGGCGTGATCGCGGGAAATGCGGCCAACCGCGCTGAATTCACCGACGCCATTTTTTCTGAAAAACCCCTGCGCAACGCCGAAGGAACTGGCGCCATTCAGCAGATTAATCTAGACCTTGCCGGCCTCAGGTTCCCACCCAATGATTTGAGCCAAACCCTGCCGCAACAGCTGGCGATTTTGCATGCTAGCCGGGCCGCCATTTTTGAGTTAGCGACGCCGCTCAGCAGCAACACCGCCGTGGTGATTGGTATGGAACCCGATGCCGAGGTTGCGCGCTATGGCTCGCGCTGGCGCAACGCCGATCAGAACGCCGCCGCGCTCGATGCGGTGATCACGCCGCTGACCTCGGCGGGCGTGATTGGCTGCATGCCGAACATTCCGGCGAATCGCATCAGCGCGCAGTTTGATTTTACCGGGCCTTCGTTTACCGTGCAGGCGGGTGAAAATTCTGGTCTGCACGCGCTGCAAATTGGCGCGCGCGCGCTGGCGAATTTTGGCGTTGATGCTGCCCTCGTCGGCGCGGTAGATTTTTGCTGCGAGCCAGTCACGCGCGCCGCAGGAAACACTGACCCTGCTGATGCCGCAGTGGCGTTTGTCCTCAAACGTTTGTGCGACGCCGAGCGTGATGGTGATCGTGTTTATGCCCTGATTGAACTTTCTGGAGAACCGCTTGATGCACTTGCTTTCAATGGCGATTTTTTGGCCAAAAAGATTGGGAATTCGGGTGCCGCAAAAGCGCTGTTGGACGCTGCAGCGGGCTGTTTGAGCCTGCATCACCGGCGCTATTTGGGCGGGGTGCCATGGTTGTCTGCGCTTCCTAAATCACTGCATATCAAGATGCCCGGTGGAGTCTCGCCGGAAGGCGACACGGAAAAGAGAGTCGGATTGACGCTGTCGGAAGCACAAAACCACACCCGACGCAGTGAACACGCCATCGCGAAACTGCATATTTATTCTGGCGCTAATAAAGTGGATGTGCTCGCGGCGCTGAAAGCCAACTTGCACAGTGATGACGGCCCAGCGAAGCTGGTATTGGTCGCAACCTCCATGGCGTTTGAGGCGGTACGCACACGTGCAATTGCGCACTTAGAAACCGGCGCACCGGCGGGCAGTGCGATACATTTTTGCGCCGCACCGATGTCCGGAAAGATCGCTTTCGTTTTCGCCGGTGCCGGTGCCAGCTATGTCGGCATGGGGCGCGATTTAATTCTGCAATTGCCACAGCTGGTCAGCGGTCTAGCGACGCGCAGTCAAAAGCTCGCGACCGCACTCGATTGGGCGCTCGCCGATGCGCATGTGCCGCCGACAACGCCCACCGCGCTGCAACAGCTGTGGGCCGCGTCGGCCCTGTCGCAGCTGCATCTGGAATTCACCCAGGGTGTAATGGGGATCAATCCGGATGCGTGGCTGGGCTATTCGTCTGGTGAAACCAATGCGTTGGTCGCCGCCGGTGTCTGGCGTGACCCAGATGCGCTGATGGCAGAAATGCAGGCAAGTGGATTGATTACGCACTTGCTCGGTGGTGAATTCAGTGCGGTAAAAACGCAGTGGCGCCGGCCGTCCGATTTGCCAGTTGCGTGGGCCAGCTGGACGGTACTCGCGCCGATTAGCGAGGTGCGTGCGGCGCTGTCGGGCATTGCGCACGTGCATTTGGCGATTATCAATAGCGACGCAGATTGTCTAATCGCCGGTGACGCGACGGGCTGCGCACAGGTGGTGCAGCGCATCGGCGCAGGACGCTGTTTGGAGCTGATCTACCCGCTCGCCGTACACGTGCCTGAGCTGGATGCGGTTGCCACGCAATGGCGCGCCGTGCACCGGCGCGAAACGTTTGCCGCACACAGGGGTGCGGTGTATTCCACCGCATTCGGCTGCTGCTACACGCCCAGCAGCGATGCCTGTAGCGACGCGATTTTGCAGCAAGCAAACAAAACGTTGGACCTGCGCCCTGTGGTGCTGGCGGCCTGGGAAGATGGCGTACGGATCTTCATCGAACACGGCCCGGGCGGCAGCTTTAGCCGTGCGATCCGCGCGATTTTGGGCCCGCGTGATGCCCTAGTCGTTAGTTTAGATCGCCGGGTGAAAGCCGGCAACGACGGCTTTGCTACGACGTTAAGCGCGCTCGCAGCGCTAGTTTCAGCCGGCGTTCCGATGCGGCAGGCGCAACTTGAACAGCTCCTGGCACCGGTTGCCACAATGCCCATTGCGCTCAAACCGATGCCGATTGCAGGGCATTGGCCGGCGGTAAAAATCACGCCAAAGATTCAGGTGATGCTGGCCGCACCGGTGCTG
>JANNYO010000538.1:0-4017 GCA_031410115.1 Rhodanobacteraceae bacterium
AGCAATCGCAGGCCGTGTTGAACTATGGTTTTCGCTTCTTTGAAAGCCATCAGCTGTATGCCGCGAACCAAGTGTTGAAAGAACCTGAGCTGTACAAAGGTGCCAGCGATACCGTTAGTTTAGGCGTGCAAAACGCCCTGCGCGTCGTAATTCCACGCGGCCACTATGAAAAATTAGCCGCGACGATGGAATTGCCAAGCCTATTGACCGCGCCGATTGCCCAAGGCCAGGTGCTGGGGCATGTGCGTGTGCGCTTGGATAATAAACTGGTCGCCGAGCGCGATTTGGTGGCACTAACAGCGGTGCCGGAAGGCGGCTTTTTTAGTCGCATGGGTGATTCCATCGCGCTCTGGTGGCGCTCGGAATAGCAAGCCGAATCATGAGTCTCGCCGAACAGGCGACACGGCAAATGAGTCACTAGTCGAATCCAGAAACCGTTCTGCTCGTCATACGGCCTGGTATGTGCGTCTTAAGCAAGATGACGTGTCAACTACGTGCAAACCCAGCAAAATCAAAATCCGCTGAATCGGCTGGCGGCGCCAAAACATCGCTGCTAACAAAGTCAACGCGCAGGGACTTTAGCTGATCGAGTTCAACGCGTGAGCGAATGCCCGGCACGATGCTGACCGAGCCGCGCTCGCGCACACGCCGCAGCAGTTGCAGCCATTCGGCATCAAACGGCGATGCACCTGGATCGTCGATGCTCGCTTCATAATTGCCGCACGGCAGCAACGCGAAATCATAATGCAAGCTTGCCAGCATCATTTGCTGAGCGGTATCGCTTGCCGCCATAGATAAGCCGACGCGCATGCCCAAGCTGTGGAATTCACTCAAACGCTGCTGCCAGGCACTTGGGTGGCTGTGCGCCGCGCCAAGTTCTGTGTAGATGCTCAAACCGCTACCGGAAAGCTTGAGGGTGTTGAGCTGCTGGGTTAGCCAGATGCACAAACTGCCGTCCAGCACGCTTTCTACGCCGATTTGTACCAGCAGGCGCACCTGCCGGCCGCGCTTAAGTTCTTCGCTGCGCCGGTTTAATGCTGCCAACAGCATGCGCCGGTCAAATTCAGCGATATGCCCAGCGGCGCGTGCTTGCGCTGCCGCCGCTTGATAGCCAGTCAAACCCGCGTCGGCACCCTGCCACCAAAAATGCGCAAAATATTGCCCCTGAAGTTTACCCGAGGCACACAGCAGCGGCTGCAATGTAAGTGCGCTCGGCACATCAGCGCGCACCGATTTATTACTCGGGTTGACCAATTCGATGGCGCTGGACGCGCGCACTTGATTTCCGCCATTTTCTTTCAGCGACCGCGCCGCATGGCGGGCAAGATGCAGGGCGTGCTCGCCCATTTTTAGATCACCGCCCTTTTGCGCTGCCAAATTGCCACTGTCTGGGCGTATCCAGGCGACACTTGCGGTTAGGCGTTCCGGCCCATTGCCCAAATCAATACGCGCGGCTTCAACGCTGCGCCGCAATTTTTCCGCCAATTCATCCAGCTGGCTTTCTGCCGCTTTTTGCTCTGAACTCGTGCGCACCGCCAGCAGATATTGCCCGTCTTGAAAATACGCCAGCAATTCTTTGCTTTTCAGGCGCGGCCGCAGCAGTGCAGCGATACCTGCATCGAGCTGATCAAACGCCGACACCGGATAGCTTGCGCCTAAAGCTTCGGTTTGATCGATCAGTAAGAAAATCAGGGCCAGCTCCGGTTGCCGGGCATATTCCGCCAAAAACTCGCTGCGACCGAGCATGCCGGACGGGTTTTTCGGGCTGGCACCGGTTTGCCTTAAGTGCCCAAGGCGCTCCAAACGCGCGGTGACGACGCTGAGCAAATGCCGCTGTTTCACCGGTTCAATTAAATATTCATCGGCACCAGCGGCAATCGCACGTTCACGCTGCGCCAAACTGTTCAAGCCGGCAAATAGCACCACCGGCAAGTGCGCGTGGCGCGCGTGCCGACGCAGCTCGGTGACAAGCCGCAGCGCTTCGTCTTGCTTGACCGAGGCGTCCACCAAAAGCACTTCCGGTGCGTAATCCAGACATGCCGCCAGCGCACCAATCGCGTTATGTTCAATGCGGGTGGCGACGTTGACGCTCATCAGCCAGCGTGCGCAGTCTTCACTAAATTCCTGATTGTGCGTGCACAGCAGGGCACGGTGTGCGGCTAGGCTGGCAACTTTTGGCGTTTTTAACGCCAACGCGGCGCTGACTTCTAAGACATCGACCGGTTCTTCAAAATAACCCACCGCGCCATTGCGATTAGCCAACAGCCGTCGACCCAAATCGCGGCGGTCAGAAATCACCACCACAGCGGCATCGACTTCAGCGGTGCCCGGCCGGGCTTTGAGTGCGCTCAGTTGCCGGCTAATGCCGTTGAGAAAGCGTGCATCGGCAATCACCGCACCGGGCATTGTTTGCGCCAACAACTGCTCCAACGCTTGCGTGGTTGAGAGTTCTAAAATTCGGTGCCCGCGCTCTTTCAAGGCATCAACTAGCCCGGCGGCGAGATCTGCATCGGCACGCAAAACCACGACTGTATTGGCGTCGCTTAAGCGTGCGCTGAGCGCTTTTGCCGGCGCTTTCATCAGCGCCGCTTGCGCCGCAGGAACCGCTGCAAGCTGGGGCAGCAACGCCGGAGCCGCATCATTTGCCGCGTTCGCCAGTAAAAACGCCGGCAATGACGGCCCTAAATCGACCGCAAGGACGCTGCTGGTGAGCGCTGACACCAAAGCCTCGATTGCGCGCGCCTGTTCGGGCTGCGGCTGCAAAACGCGGCCGGTGGCGTTGACACCGTCCGCCATGACGCCCAAGCCGGTGATGAACGGCACTAACATCAGTTCCAAATCATTTGAGCGCTTGCGCAGGCTGGCAAGGCGTAAGCGATCACAGCCTTTGATTAACTGACGCAACGCCAACAGCAGTGGCCGCAGCTGGGCGCTAGACCAGCCCGCGCGCATCAGCGCTTGCCAGGCTTGGGCGAGGCCCAGCGCACTTTGACGCAACTCGCGTGAGGCGCGGTCAAAATCCGCTTTTTGCGGCTCAGCCAACCCGCTCACGCGCGCGCAACAGTCATAGATCCAATTCCATCCAACATATTGACGCTGTTCGCACGCGCAGAACTATTGAAATCAAGCATCACCCCGTCCTTAACCAGCCCAAGCGAAAATTAAAGTGTGCCCATAGTCTCAGGTTCCGAAGTAGGCGACAATGCCGCGATATCGCCACTAACCATTTCGGAATGAGCAGCACGAAACTGAATCGAATTGTCGTTCAACACTTAGATGGCGCACGCAAGGGCGATCTTGAGGCGTTTGTACAAACCACCGTCACCATCGGGCGCTCAGGCGACTGCGATTTGGTGTTCGTGAATGAAAAAAGCACCTCCAGCCACCACGCGGTGCTACGCCAGCGCGATGACGGCATTGAGCTGGTCGACACACAAAGCACGAACGGCACATTCCTCAATGAAGTGCGGGTGGAACGCGCGTTGCTCAAAGACGGTGACGTCGTGCGTTTTGGCGTACTTGGGCCGACCGTAAAAATAGGTCTGCCCGCCGCGCGCGAGCAGCAAACCGCACTTGATATGCCGGCCCTAAAGGCTGAGGAAGCTGCAGCTTTTATGGCGGCCAAAACGCAGGCGAACGGGTCGGGCACCGAGGTCCACGCCAAAGCCGCCTACATTCCAGCAGGCACCACCCGCGTTAATTTACCGCTGCGAAATCTGCGCTTCATGCGCACTGCATTTATGTTTTACGCAGGCGGCTCGGTCGCCGCCGTCGGCGTCGTCAATACCGTAATTGACCGCTATAAGTTAGACGTGCGCTGGTTTAGCGTGTTTTTAATTTTCATGGCGGGCGGATTGGTTTCCACCCTGGTTGAAGCGTGGTATCGCGGCACACCCGGCACGCAAAAATTGCAGTGGTGGGAAGTGCTGGTGCATGCTGGCACCCTAGCGATCTGCGTATTGGCCGCGCTTACGGTCTGGCGCTAAGTCTCGCGATAGCGACACGGCAGATAAGTCT
>JANNYO010000539.1:0-2234 GCA_031410115.1 Rhodanobacteraceae bacterium
CTATTCCGGCGTTTTGGTGCGCAGTGTGTCCGAGCAGATACAGCCCCCGAATTCCACCAACAGCGCGGCGCGCCTAGTCGCACTCAATACGCTCGCCCAGCTGCGTTCACGCAAAGTCATTAGCTCGGGCAATATTCGTCAAGTGATGGATGGCGGCGCCGGCGCGCACTCGATTTTTGCCAAACAATTTTTAGATGGCTTGAACCGTCACAACACGCCCTTCCCCGCCCGCGAACTCTACGACGAGCTCGCACCCCGAGTATCGCAAGCCGCCGTCGGCTTTGGCGAACAGCAAGAACCGCAATACGGCCAGCTGCGTTTTGCCGGCCATGTCGGTGGGGATTTTGTCTTTGTGCCGAAGTCTTAGTGGGATGATTTGAGGCTGGGTGCAGGCTTTGGCGCGCAAATACCGCCTCAGTTGTATCAAGCGTGCTCGGAATTCCAATATCAAAACTGATGGCTGGATCGAAAACGGTTGCTGGAAAAGTTATTCGGGTAAATCAGTCGCAATTAGACAAGCAGGTGCCAAACATTCGTTATCTTGTGCAGCGAATAGAGTGACCCCGGAAGGCGACACGGCAATGTATGAGGAAAAATGTATATCCTTGTTTTAACTTAGGCAAGTTTTAACTTAGGCAAAAAATCAGTTCACACTTTCATTTCACACCTTTGAGTTCCAGCCATGTTGACCGCATTCGCCGCCGCATCATTCTTAGCACTATCCCCCGTTCCAGCAGCCGCTGATTTGCGCACACCCGCTGAGCAATCCAACTACACGCAAACGCCGCGCTATCTAGAAACGCGGCAGTTTTTTAGCAAACTGGATGGCTTAAGTCCGAACGCGCAATTGATCGAATTTGGCACCACGCCGCAGGGGCGCAGGCAGTTCGCTTTTGTGATTGCCAGTGGTGCTGAATTTACCCCCGAGGCGGCAAAAGCGTCGGGCAAACCGGTGCTGCTGATTCAAGCGTGCATCCACGCCGGCGAAAACGAAGGCAAAGATGCGCTGATGGCGCTGAGCCGCGAATGGCTGATTGAAGCCAAGCAAAAAGCCGCGCTAGACGGTGTGATCCTGCTGCTGATTCCGATTTTCAATGTCGACGGGCACGAGCGGTTCAGCGCTTTTAGTCGTATCAATCAAAACGGTCCGAATGAAATGGGCTGGCGTTCGACCGCGCAAAATTACAATTTGAATCGCGATTTCGTCAAAGCGGAAGCGCCGGAAATGCGTGCGTGGCTGAAACTGTGGCAGGCGTGGAATCCAGCGCTGTTGGTGGATATGCACAACACCGATGGCTCGGACTATCAATATCAGCTGACCTATCATTTTGAAACCAGCGCAGCGGTGCACCCCGCAATTGCCGCGTGGCAGCAGCAAACGTGGGTGCAAAATGTGGTGGCGAAAACGGAAAAGCAGGGCTATTTGCTGGCGCCGTATGTGGACTTGAAAGTGCCCGACGACATCAAAGCGGGCATTGTGAATAACTACTCAGCGCCGCGCTATTCGTCCGGCTTTGGCGTCGCGGTTAATCGCCCAGCGCTGCTGCTGGAAACGCACATGATGAAAAATTTCAAAACCCGGGTGCAGGTCAATCAAGCGTTTGTGCGTGAGTTAGTAGCCAGCATCGGCGACAACCCTAAAGCGCTCGTCGACGCGGTTAACTTAGCCGACCGGGACGCGGAAAAATCCGCTGGCAGCGTCTTTCCGCTTGATTTCAAAGTCACGGAAACGTCAGAAGATTTTGCTTTTAAAGGCTACTCGTACAGCAAAACCAGATCCGACGTCAGCGGTGCTTTGTGGACGCGTTACGATCAAAGCAAGCCGGAAACCTGGAAGGTGCCTTACTTTAATCAGTTGGAGGCAAGCGTCCAAGTTGAGCTGCCCGCCGCCTACTTAATCCCGCGCCAATGGCAAAGCGCGATTCGTTTACTCAAGCGCCACGGCGTAGAAATGCAGGAAATTAGCGCCGATCAAACGCTCAAATCCGCCAGCACCTATCGCTTCAGCGCCGTGACCTATGCGCCGCAACCGTTTGAGGGCCGGGTGCGCATTGCCAGCCTTGAAGCCAAAGCGGTGCGCGAAGATTTAAACTTCCCAGCTGGCAGCATGCTGGTGCCGATGAATCAGCCGCGCGCGCATTTGATTGCGCATTTGCTCGAGCCCTTAGCACCTGATTCGCTGGTCAAGCTGGGCTTAGGCGATGGCTTCATGAGCCGCGCCGAATATGCCGAAC
>JANNYO010000540.1:0-2520 GCA_031410115.1 Rhodanobacteraceae bacterium
TGAGCCTGTCGAAGCATGTAGCAGCGGACTTTGCGATGCTTAATGGCTTCGTTAGGATGCTTACGGCTCTGCCCTTCGACAAGCTAAAGGCGCGAACGGTTCTGTCAACCAAACTTTAAACATACCCTTGCCGGGTCAATAGTCAGCGTGCGCTGCCCTGGGGCATGCTGGCGTTCTATTGCGTCGCCGCGCTCAACGTCTGGCGCGTGCATCGGCCCCAATTTGCAACGCGCCCGCGTAGCCTGTGGCCTTGGATTGATGGCGATCAGGTCAGTTATTTGAATCCGCTTTGATGCTGTGTGATTGCCGCAGCAATTGCACTGCGCTCAAAGATGTTTGCAAACGGCTTCGAATGTCAGCAAGCCGGGCTAGCGCGATGCGGTTTCTGGCACTGCGCTAACTATTTTAGGGTTCTGCAAATTACCGAAAATTGTACAAATATGTAAATATGATGCATGTCCAATGCGCCCGTCATGAGTCTCGCCGGAAGGCGACACGGAAAAAAGAGTCAAATCGCTATTCGCCCGCCAGGCGATTGCCAAACTAGCTTAGCGCCGATGTCGCAGGGGCCATTGGGCGATGCGAATTTGCACGCATTCGTTTATGAGCGTCTGCACGCGCTGGCGCATGGGCAACTCAAGCAAGGCGTGCGTTTTGCGCAAACCACCTCCCTGGTGCACGAGGCGTACCTGCGCTTATTGAACGTGTCGGAAAATTTAAGCCGCAACCATTTTTTTGCGGTAGCAGCGACAGTTATGCGGCAAATTTTGATTGATCGCGCGCGCGCTGCGTATTCCATGAAGCGTGGTGGTGGTGAGCCTATGTATTCGCTCAGTGACGTCGGCGAATTGAGCAGCGATGATCCGGCCGCGCTGCTGCGGGTCGATGCCGCATTGAATCAGGTGCGTGCTGTGGATCCGCGTTTGGCGACGTTGGTTGAGCTCAAGGTCTTTGGTGGCCTGGACGTGGCTGAACTAGCCGATGCGCTAGAAATCTCGGAACGCTCGGTCAAGCGCTATTGGCGTCAGGCGCGGGCGTTACTGATCGTTGAATTTGCCGGTTGAAGCCAGTGCAGCCGCTGCTGGAGTTGTTTGATGAACTTTGCGAATGCACACCGGACCGGCGTGAAGCACGATTGTGTGAAATCGCGGAAAACGATGCCGAGCTTGCCCTGCGCCTGCGCGCGATGCTCAAGGCCGACGCTACTGGGACAGAACTAATTCCGCACGATATTGATGCGCAGGCATCGGTAGCCGTGGATGCCTGGCGCGCGCCGGATCGCAGCAAGTACGCGTTCGGCGCGTATCGCATGGTGCGGGAATTGGGCGCGGGTGGCATGGGCACGGTTTGGTTAGCGCAGCGCAGGCTGGGCGCCACTGAATCGGGCGCGGGTGTGCAGCAAGTCGCGATAAAATTTATGCACCGCAGCAACAACGCGCAGTTGTTAAAGCAGTTTGAGCGCGAACGCGATGCGCTGGCGCGCCTGGAACACCCCAATATTGCGCGTTTGATTGATGCCGGGGTCGCGCCGAACGGCGAGCCGTACATTGCCTGCGAATTTGTCGATGGTACGCCGCTGGTCGAATTTGTCCGCACCCACAAGCTGGATTTGGCGGCGCGTCTGCAGCTGATCGAGGCCTTGTGTGCGGCAGTGGATTATGCGCATCGACGGCTGCTTGTGCACCGGGATATCAAGCCATCGAACGTGATGGTTGATCACGCGGGGCAGGTGCGTCTGCTGGATTTTGGTATTGCCAAAGCATTGGATGCGGGGGGCGCGGAGCAAACGCAAAGCAACCCGCTTTCGCCGGCCTATGCAGCGCCCGAACAAGCGCTGGGCCAGCCGATATCCACTGCGACCGACGTTTTTGGCCTGGGGCTATTGCTGTTTGAGCTTCTGACCGGCCAGCTACCGGCGCAGCGGCGTGCGCTTACCGCGAACGATATGGCGCACAAAATTGGCAGCGAGACCATCGAAGTGCCTAGCTATTGCAATTTAGCGGAAATCGCCGCGATTGATCCGGTGCTGGCCGCACGTGATTGGCCAAAACGCCTGCGCGGTGATTTAGATTTGATCGTGCTCAAAGCACTTAAACGTGAGCCCGAACGGCGCTATCCCAGTGCCTTGGCTTTGGCCGAGGACTTGCGGCGTTTTCGCAGTGGGCAAACCATTGCGGCACGGCCGGATTCGACGTGGTGTCGCTGGCAAAAATTGATTGCGCGCAATCGTGTTCTGGTTGCCAGCGTTAGTGTCATGTTGATGGCGCTCCTGGCCGGTTTTGGGGTGGCACTTTGGCAAGCCGACATCGCGCGCAGGCAGGCTGCGCGTGCCGAAAGCGTTAAAGATTTTGTGCTTGCCCTGTTTAAGGAACAAAACCCACTGACCCGCGATAAAGCCCGCGCTGCCACCGCCGGTGAGCTGATCGAACGCGGTATCACCACCGCACAACACCAGTTCGCTGATGACACCGCTACTCAAGCAGACATCGTTGGGGAACTGGCAGAGCTGCAACTTGGCCT
>JANNYO010000541.1:0-10088 GCA_031410115.1 Rhodanobacteraceae bacterium
GAAAGCGGCAAGATCACCAGCGGCCCGACGCTCAACGGCGGCTGCGGTTGGGAGCTAGAACTAACGGATCGCTTTGGCACGGTTTGGTACTACCGCCATATGAACAAGCCCAGCTTAGTCAACGGCCAAAGCGTCGCGGCAGGTGCGGTGATGGGCATCCATCGTGACTACCCATCGTCCAGCTGCGGCAGTGGCCCGCACCTACATTTGGAACGCTTAAGCGGTGGTTTTTTCAACGACAGTTCAGTCAGTAAAAACTGCACCGGTACTTTGAAAAGCTGTAACTACGATCCACGTAAAGCCTGGCCAAATGTACGCACATCGGTCAGCAGCGACCCGCTCAAGTTATTGCAAAATGACGCGGAACGGGAAGCGGTCGATTTGAGTGAAAATGATATTGCAATCAATCGTTCCTGCCGCGTTAACCCGGCAAATTATGCCAGTGTTGAATCTAGCGAATTAAAGGGCTTGCAGGCACTGCCGAGTAACATTGAGCTGAATTTTTCCCAGCAACGCACGCCAGAGAAGCTTAGCTTCCAAACAAATCGCTATGCGTTAAGCGCGCATTTTGTCGGCAACCCAAACAATCAATGCAGCGCGAAAGAGAATTGTATTGTCGGCTGGGAATTGGATGCACAAACCACCAGTGGCGGGGTCAAACGGATATTCATCGACAATGCACTGCGCAACAGCAGCGTCGAAATTAGTACCGAATCCGCCTATTGCGCGCCACTAGACGCCAACGGCAAAGTCAGCGTGATTTTGCGGGATAAGCTCGGCAACACCTATCGCGCGGATTTTTAGCGCAACGCTCTATCGCGTCAAAATCCTGCCCAATAAATTGGGCAGGATTTCTACTTTAGGCGCGTATCCGTAGCGTCAACCCTTTGAGGAAATTGCGCAGCATCTGATCGCCACACAGGCGAAAATTTCGGTGTTCGTAGTGGCGAAATAGTGCCGAAAGCTCGGCTTTGGCAACTGGGAAGCCCGCCGATTCAAATGCCATCGATAAATCTGCATCTTTCAGTTCAAACGCAACGCGCAGCTTTTTTAGGATCAAATTATTGTTGATCCGCTTCTCGACCGGGCGTGGCGCTAGATCCTTGCTTTTGCCCCGGCAGTGAAGCACCAAACCGTCCAAAAAATGCGCCAAGACTGAATCACTGCATTCAACGAAGCCTGCCTCGTCGTCTTTTTTTAGATACGCCGACACATCGGCTTTTGCGATTGCGAAATTGACATCAACCAATTGGATGGTTTGAATCACCATCATGTCGCTGAGATCGAGCATGTAGCGAATGCTGCGCAGTACGTGGTTGTTGATCATCTGTGGTCGATCAATTTTGCAAGCTTTCCGGGCCCGGCAAGCAGGCAAAACTGTGCATCAACAGCTGGTCGGTTTGCGCGGTTTTTTCGATGAAATGGCGCACGCGTGCGCTTAATTCGGCATCGTTACCGGCAGCAAAAATATCCGATATGTGCACCACGTGATTAAGCCGCACGGTTGAGCCGTTTAGATCAAAGGCAAATGGTGCGTGCTCCGCGCTCAGCAAGTATTTGAATAACCCCTCCAAAGCACGCGCGGGCGTTTGCGCTAGCGGTGAAGAAAAATTCAAATGCTCCGAACAACAGCACCACACTTTGATCAATGGTGCGCCGCTGTGGAAACTCCAGTTATGGCTGCCGTGCCGCGCTAAAATTGGGTTGATCAGCGCTGCTTTCAGTGCGGTTTCGACAAAATTTGCCAGTGGATCAGGCTCAGGTGCGGTGAAGAATTCATCGAAATCATGGCGTGATTCCAAATCCGTACCACAGCTTGGGCAATAGCGCGTCGCAGTTACAATCAAATCACTGCATGCAGGGCACTGCACGCCAAAAGCGTGCGTCTGGGCGCGAAATTCTTCGATGAATACCCGCACGTCGGCAACCGGAATGCCAAAACCAACAGCATCCGCCTGGGTCAGTTTGCAGGTCGTCACGGCGATGATTTGGCGTGCGTCATCCAGCATGGGGCCGCCAGAATTACCCGGATTGATCGCCGCGTCGGTCTGTAAGAAATATTGCTCGTCGAGCAGCTGGCGCGGGTGCGAAATCACGCCCTCGGTCAATGACAGCGGCAAGCCCACCGGAAAACCCAAAATGTGCACCGGCTGTTTTGGGCGCAGCTGCGCGTTCTGACTTAATGCCAACACTTCCCCGTCAACGGCGCGTTCGAGCTCAACGATGGCCAGATCGCGATATGGGTGCAAACGGCGCACCCGGCCTGAGATCCGCGAACGATCACGCAGCTCAACGGCGACATCCGTATACGGCGCAGTCACATGGCAGTTGGTCAATAAATGGGTAGCGTCGATCAGAAAGCCGGTGCCGGTGCCAAGCCCGGTATAGACCTGATAGATGCCCAGTTTTTCAATGTCATCAATGGGATGCGGTGCGTGCATTTAACTTCGTTTCCTATCCATGTTCATGGTGTGAATGTGCATCAAAACCGGCTTGTTCATCGTCATCGCCATCATCTTTGTCCTGTTCGCCATGGCTGCCAAAGGTTTTTGCAGTGGCGTTGGCGTGGTTCCACAGTAAATCTGCGGCCTCGCGCCACGGTTTTCCGGATGCTGAAGCCAAGCCCGCGCGCAGCGCCGCATCAATTTCATTAGGCCAGCTGTGATGTGCGAGCAAGTAAAGATAGTCAGCAATCAGCTCCAACGTCGCTTCTAAGCCACGCCCTGCGGCGCGGTGCTCGCCGGTCTTTTGCATGCGTCCGCCGCCACCCAGTATTGAGGTCAACAGCGATGGCGTACCTTCGTGCAGCGGATTGATTGCATGCGTCACGTGGCCCAAGCAGGCGCGCAGGTCGGCAGGCGAAATTTGACGCATTTCTTTGACGCACTTGGCCAGCTCGTTGTCGCGTTTAGTTGCGGTTTCTTCGCGGTTGGTAAATTCATCCGCGCACTCATTCATCCGCGCGCGCACCGCCCCGAACAGTGGCAAGGTGTAGACCAAGTGATTGATTGAGTAAGATCCTAACGAATCAAGTACCGAAATTTGGCGTCGACGACGTGACTCGGTGGTGAGTTCTTCTACCGCTTGCCAATGCGTATTCCAGATCGCCCACGCATCGCTAAACTCAAGCTCGCTCAGCGGCTCAATAATTTCGCGATCCGCCATCGCCACATTGAACTGCTGGACTAGCCACGCATCGTGGCTGTCGGCTTCCATCGGCAGGCGCTGCATGACTTCAAGCAGCTTAAGTGGGTGCAACAGCTCTAGCCGTTCGCGAAATTCCAGTGCCACGGTTTGTTCGCGCAGTCGGGGCTGAAACAGCTGCCCGGTCGCACTCAATCGGGTCAAGAAAAACCGCATCGCAGCAACTGAGTGCGCTTCAGCGGTCAGTTCGACCAGCGATGCGCGCACCAAGAGTTCATGGTTTTCAATAGCCACATGCACGCGTGCCGAACCTTGGACCAGGCAAAGTGCGGCGCGGCTCAAGTCTGGCAACGCCGTCGTCGGCAGCAAATAAGACAGCACAGACTGCACAGATTCAACGTATTGCCCGGCGTCAAACAGGCTAATGGCATGATCCCGACGGGCAAAGTCGCGCGGTGCGACTTCGACTCGCCGACGAACGGGCGTGGGAAAATTTAAGGAGGTAATCGACATAGACAAGTGCCCGCGTATTAAACCCCAGCCAGAATTGAGCTTGAGCTTGCGAAAAGCCTTCTAGTGTGGCAGTGCTATCGCATGCGTGCAAGCGAACGGCGGTATCGTCACCGCCAAAGTGTTAAACACGCACTAGCAACGTCGCCCGAATGGTTTCTATGCTTTTCGAGTGCCGCCGCAGTGCCAAAACTCTCATGGGCTGGGGTGGTTTGCAGCAAATAAATTAACCGTAATGGATATGCGACCAGCAAAACCAACAGGATAAAGCCCGCACAAAGCGCAATTTTGTCAGCATGGGTGTTTCTACTAAGGGCTCGATATTGTCGCAAAAACAAATGCTGCCGAACAGGCGGCATGGCAAACGCGTTGGTTTATACTCTCGTTATGAGCCTAATTATCGCAATACCGGCACGACTTGCATCAACCCGCTTACCGAACAAACCTCTGCTGGCGCTGGCAGGCAAACCGATCGTGGCGCACGTGATCGCGCGCGCGCAGGCGTTTGCGCGATCACCTGAGGGTAAAGCCCGCAACGCGAGCGTGGTGGTGGCGACGGAAAGCGAGCTAATTGCTGAGATTTCCCGAGCGCTCGGGGTAGCAGTCTGCATGACGCGCAGCGATCACCCAACCGGCACGGATCGGCTGGCAGAATGTGCGCGACAACTCGCGTGGGCGCACGATGCGATCGTGGTGAATTTACAGGGCGATGAGCCCTTGATGCCGGCTGCGTGTGTGCTGCGTGTGATCGATCTGCTAGAGGCAAATCCCGATGCGGCAATCGCCACGCTAAGCACGCCGATTACAACCGTGGGCGAGCTATTCGATCCAAATTGCGTCAAAGTGGTGCTGCGTGATGATGCCCGTGCGCTGTATTTCAGTCGTGCGCCGATTCCATATGCACGCGACGCTTTCACCACCAATGTGCCGGCGAACTTGCCCGAAAACTTGCCGTTCGCACGTCATTTGGGCTTGTATGCGTATCGGGCTGGTGCGCTCAAGCGCTTAGCCGATGCGCCACAAAGTGTTTTGGAGCGTGCTGAATCACTAGAACAGCTGCGCGCGCTGAGCATTGGGCTCGAAATTGTCGTGGCGGATGCGCCGGTTGTAATGCCGCCTGGCATCGATACGCCGGCAGATTTGCAGCGCGTCGAAGCGCTGTTGCACGCGCAATTGGCGACCTCGCTGACCCCAATTGTAAGTATTCAGAACGCAGCAACGCCGCGCCGCAGTGGGCTGCTTGCCCGCAAAATTTTGTTTGTCTGCATGGGCAATATTTGTCGCTCACCTTTGTCTTTGGTGCAGGCGCAAAAACGCGCGCAGGAGACCGGCTTTGGCAGCCTAGAATTTTCCTCGCGCGCGACTTATTCCGGCACTGCGCGTCAGCCAGCCGATTTGCGCACCCAGGCGATCGCGCGCGCGGCGGGGTTGAATCTAAAAGAGCACCGTGCCCAACCGCTGAAGGCGCAAGATTTTTATGACTTTGACCTGCTGATTGCGCACGATGCGCGCAACGTTGAAGACATGTTGGCAATTTGCCCCAGCGGTTTTGAAGACAAAATCAAACTGCTTATGGAATTTGCCCCCGACGCACCGCGCCCGGATGTGCCAGACCCCTATTCTGGTGACCACCAAGATTTTATTTTGGCGTGGCAGCTCATCAAGCAAGGTGTTGAGGGCTTGTTCGTCGCGCTGCGCGCTTGAGGCGTCGCAGACTGTTGCAATGCGACAGGTATTTGCGAATTTCGCGTGAAGATCGTCAAAATTAATTGCTGCGCCGAGTCAAAATAATACGCAAAAAACTCATTTGACGATGCAAAACTCTAATTCAGGGGCGCAAACTTCCGCACCATTTTTGTTTAGGCGCGTTATGACTATCGCTGTCCCGACTTCAGCAGTACATCGTCAAATATCTGGCATTTTAGCCAGCCATCCGGTGGTGTTATTTATGAAGGGCACGCCCGAGCAACCCCGCTGTGGCTTCTCGGCGAAATCAGCCGACGTTTTAAACAACTTGGTACCTGGCTTTAAAGGTGTGGACGTCCTAACCGATGACGAAATTCGCCAGGGCATAAAAACCTATGGCAACTGGCCAACGATTCCGCAGCTCTACATCAACGGCGAATTGGTGGGTGGCAGTGACATCATTATGCAGCTACACAACACCGGCGAGCTGCATCAGTTGCTCGGCGTTGCCGCACCGGATCGCACGGCTCCTGAAATTTTTATTAGCGATGCCGCAGCATCGGCGATTCGCGCGGGCATGGCAGACGAACCCAGTTTGGGGCTGCACTTACGTATCGACGGTCGTTGGCAAGCCAGCTTTCAACTCAGCGCGATTGAAGGTCACGAAATCCAGGCGACTGCGCAAAATTTGACGGTCTATATGGACGTGCAAACCGCTGCGCGTGCCAAAGGGTTGCGCATTGATTGGACCGAATCTTTGCAGGGTGCGGGTTTAAGTATCACCAACCCGAATGCGCCCTCAGCGATTAAGCCGCTGTCGGTAAGTGCTTTGGTCAGCGCACTCAAAACGCCGCAGGCACCACTCATCATTGATGTCCGTCCTGAACATGATCGTCTGCGCGCGCCGTTCCCATTGCCTGCGCGCGCACTGGAAGGCAATACGATGCAAGCGCTGGAAGCCTTGAATAAAACTCAGCCGCTGGCTTTTTTATGTCACTTTGGCAATTCCTCGCGCCAAGCCGCAGAGCACTTTCGCAGCCTTGGCTTCACAGATGTTTTCAATGTCGAGGGTGGCATTGATGCGTATGCACGTGAAATTGACACCTCGGTTGTGCGTTACTAGCATCTGGTTGCCGGAGATGCGTCGTGAACATACTAAGAGCGGTTTTGCTACTTGCCTGCGGCGCATTAGTTGGTGCGTGCGGCGAAAAAGTATCGCCCATGGAAAAAATGTGCGAGGACGAAATCACGCGGAAAGTCGCGAGTGCTAGCCGTGATGAGACGACCGACAGCATTGAAATATCGGGCATCACCAAAGATGGTGATGGCAACAATATCGTCAGCGGTACGGTCGAGATCAACGAAGGCGCGGTTAAAAAATCCCTGCCATTTTCGTGTGTGATGCAGGGCGACGGTGAAAGTGCTAGCGTGATTCGCGCCGATTTGATCTACAACTAGCCCTCCAATAACTCCGCGCGCAGCGCAATAAGCGCCGCTTCGGTGCGATCTCGGATCCCCAACTTTTCAAAAATTGCGCTGACATAGCCTTTCACAGTGCCCTCCGTCAGGCCCAGTTCGCGCGCGATTTCCTTGTTGCTTTTCGCTTTTGCGACCCAGCTCAACACATCGCGCTCGCGCGGTGCCAGCTTAGACAGCACCAGCGCCACGTCCGGCAGGGATTCTGCCTCGCGTAAAATCGCGCGCACATTCGGATGCACGCACCCGACGCCATTGTGCGCAGCCAGCACCGCATGATGCAGCTCAGCTGCCAGCGCATCTTTGGTCAAATAGCCAATGGCACCCGCTTCCAGTACCGCACGCACCTGTGGCGCATCGGCAAAGCTGGAAAAAACGATTACCTGCGTCGTTGGCATTAATTTGCGCAAGCTGCGTATCGCGTCCACCACGCTGATACCTGGCATGCGCAAATCACTAATCACCACATCGGGGCGCAGCTGTTCAACCACTAACAGCGCGGCGCTGCCGCTCGCCGCTTCACCCACTACGGCTAAGTCGCTGAAGTCCTCCAAAACTGCGCGCAGACCTTCCCGCACAACGGCGTGATCGTCGATCAACATGACACGAATTTTATCTGCGGTATCACTCATAGTTCACTCCGAGGTGCCACGGAATTAGCGCCCGTTGTATGCACCAGCGTTCGATCCCGGCGTGGCAGCGCCAGATCAATTTGGGTGCCATTAGGACGCGCGGCACTGACGCGCAGGGCACCGCCCAATGCGGTCATGCGTGCTTGCATGCTGCCCAAGCCTAAGCCACGGCTGCGCGACACTTTTTCAACGCCACCGGATTTGGCCCGGACCGGAATACCACAGCCATCGTCGACAATCCGCAGCGCCACGATGCGCTCGCTAACGCTACCGGTAATCTGCAAATGGCGTGCACCCGAATGTCGTATGACATTCGAAACCGCCTCTTGGCAAACGCGATACAAGGCTTCTTCATGCAGTAAATCTTGTGCAACGTAGGCGTCAAAGTGCAGCTGAAGGTTCAGCGTATCGGGCATCATTGATGGCAAAAGGCGCGTGAGGGCTGCAGCTAAGCCGCCTTCCCGCAAGCGCTCTAAGCCCAGAAACGTTTGCCCGGTGCGCGAAATTGTCAGGTCTGATGTTGCGTCTTGTTTGAGCTCACGCAGCAGATTGCGCAGTTCCGCAAAAGCGGTCTGCGCTAATTCGTGAATGCGCTCGGCGCGGCGTTCACCCTCAACCGGGTCACGCCTGTAGGTTTGCGGCAGCGTTTGCGTCAATAAGCTAATCGAGGAAACCAACTGCGTCACATTGTCGTGCAGCTCCGCCGCTAAGCGACTGCGCTCGCCGAGCACAGCAAGGTTGCGCGCCTGCGCATTTAAGCGCGCATTGGCAATGGCTAAGCCTAAGTGATCCGCGATCACTTCTAGCGATTGCCGATCATAGGAATCAAACGGCGTGCTGCCTTCCACGTTGAGTACGCCCAGTATTTCCTGTGCGTGCAGGATCGGCACTGCGAGCTCTGCTTGCGGCGGAGTAATGCCGGGTGGATTGACGTAACGTGGGTCGTTTGCGACATCATTCACTAATTGCGACCTACGCTCACGCGCCGCTGCACCCATGATGCCGCGCGAAATTGGAATACGGTCCGTTTGTTGAATCGCCAATTTATACGCACCACCCCGCGCTGAAACCACCAGGGTGTCTGGTCGCTCTGGATCGATCAGCGGGATATCGACGCTCTCAAATTCCAGCAACGCGTGCATCGCATCGGCGGTATTTTGCAGGATGTCCAAAATTTCGCCACCGGCTTGAATAATCACCGCGACTTGCCCAATCAGCGCAAAGCGCGCGCTGCGGCGGCGCTCGTCTTGTAGTCGCTGCGCATTGTGGATGGCGACTGCTGCGGGTCCTGCAAGCAACTCTAGCATGGCGACGTCGCTGGCGGAAAATGCCTGCGGCGCATGTAAGCCAATGCCAAACACACCAACTAGAACTTGACGCCACACAATCGGTACGCCAATCACGTGGTTGCTGCTCAATTGCGGCAAGTTGATGCCCGGCAAATCGCCATATCGGCACATGACCGCGCGCCCGGTTGCCAGCACACGCCCGGCCAATCCTTGTCCAGCAGACATTTCGGCACCCAGCTCATGCGTGGGCATCTGATAAACCGCAGCGGTACGCACCACTTTGCGGGCGCCGTCATACAGGCCGATCGTGCCGTCGTCTGATCCAATTAGGGTGCAGGCGTGACGTAAAATAAGGGTTAAGAGCGCGTCTATTTCTAACTCGCTTGAGATCACCTCGGTCATTTTTTCGAGCGCGATCAAGTAGCGCTTACTCGCTAAAGCATCCAGTCCGCCGCCGTCTTCATTGCTTGCGCTCATCGCAACAATTTTGCGACAGAGTAGCGCTTTATTCTGCCCACAAGTCACTCAAGTTAAAGGGCACCGCGTCAAAGGGCACCGGGCGCACCGTTTCTTCGCCAGCAAAGGTATCGACGAGCAGCCATTTCTTGCCGGGCTGTAACGCGTAGACCTCAAGTGTTTTGCTGCTCGGTTCGATCAGCCACAAAAACCCCACGCCCGCTTGCGCATACATCGGCATTTTCACCGCGCGATCAAAACGCGCGGTGCTGGGGGAAAGCACTTCACAAAGCCAATCTGGCGCTAACTCGAAAAAAGCGGTGTCTGGCAACTTTGGCATGCGCTCACGCCGCCAACCGGCGAGGTCGGGCACCAAAACATCTCTGCCCAAATGAAGCTCCGGCTCGGTCAAGATCAACCAGCCACCCGGCCCGTTCCGGCCAAAGTCAAAAGGGTCGTCTAAAGACGTCAACGTGCGTCCCGCCGCGCGCGCATGCCTAGGCCCAGGCCTGGGCTGAGTGTTAAGTACGCCATGCGCTAACTCTGTGACAACGTGCCCAGGCGCATCCAGCACGTCTTGATAGGTAGCAAACTTCAGCGCAGCGTTCATGTGACCTGCCCTGGATACCAAGTCAGAAAAATAGACATCACTCGGCCCACAAATCACCCAAGCAAAATGGCACGGCGTCAAAGGGCACCGGGTGCACGGTTTCTTCGCCCGCAAAGGTGTCGATAAGCAGCCATTTTTTATCCGGCTGTAAAACATAGACTTCGAGCGTTTTGCTGATAGGCTCAATCAGCCATAGAAAAGCCACGCCCGCTTGCGCGTAGATGGGCATTTTCACCGCACGGTCAAAACGCATCGTGCCAGGAGAAAGCACTTCGCAAACCCAGT
>JANNYO010000542.1:0-2929 GCA_031410115.1 Rhodanobacteraceae bacterium
ATATCAACAAAAGCCTCCAAGCCAGTGCGCAAACTTGTTTGATTGACAAGTCACTACAATCTTGCGGTTGCTGTATCACTGACTTGCCGAATCGCGGTCGAATCAAGCACACTCAACCCACATCGCGGCGGGTACTGTGGCGGGCGTCGTCTTCGCTCTTCGTGCGGCGTTACGCCGCGCATGCACACTTGCTTGTCATTCTTCACCGGCTCGTTCGGCACTCTCGCGGTGTCCACCAGTCCGCCCATGCTGGTTTGGAACCGTGCGGTTCCCATGGGCTTACGACTGGTGGACACCTCGCCATAGTTGACCGATCCGGTCAAAGCTTCGTCGGAAGAATGCCTGTTGCAGCGCCCGCCACGATGTGTTTTTGGAGCGCGCCATGAGCGAGTTTGATCAGCAGCAGGCATTGCTCAAACGCCTCGCCCGTTTAGATGATTCGACCGTCTTGACGCGCATGCAGGCGCAGGGTTTTTGGCAGGGCGCGTTGCCGCCAGACCCGCCCGAAGAGATCGCTGAGCGCACGCGCTTGAATGCCGAGCTGGCAAGTCTTAAACAATCAGGGCTGATAAAAAATGATGTCGAACAGGCGCTGAAAGAAGAGCGCCAGCGCCGATTTGCCACCAGTTTGGAACGCCGAAAACAGCTCAAAATTGAACGCGCGGCGCGGCAGGCCGAAGCGCTGGCCACTTGGCAGGAACGCAAGGCGGCAACGATTGTGTTTGCCGGTATCGGCGTCAGTGCCGGGCTGAATCCAAGTACGCAATTGACCGATGGCGCCAAGCTGCGCGCCGCCGGCCTGCCGGTGTTGAGCAGCCCAGAAGGCTTGGCTTTTGCTATGGGCATTGATCTAGCCACGCTGCGCTGGCTGACGTTTCATCGTGTTGCCGCACCCGTGGTGCATTACAGCCGCTACAGCGTGCCGAAAAAAACCGGCGGGCAGCGCCATATTTCGGCACCGAAGCCCAAACTAAAGGCGGCGCAGGCGTGGGTGCAGCGGGAAATTTTGGCGAAACTGCCAGTAACCGAATACGCCCACGGCTTTGTCAGCCAGCGCAGCAGCGTCAGCAATGCCCAGCAGCACTGCGCCCAGAGCGTGGTGATTAACCTTGATTTAAAAGATTTTTTCCCCAGTATTACGTTTGTGCGCGTGCGCGAACTGATCGTCGGTTTTGGCTACAGCCGGGCTGTTGCGACCTTGCTGGCACTGGTTTGCACCGAACCGCCGCGGGTCGCCGGCACGATTGCCGGTGACGTGCATCAAAAACAAACGCATGTTGCCATTGGCGATCGCGTGTTGCCCCAGGGTGCCTGCACCTCGCCGGCGTTGAGCAATTTGCTCTGCCGATCGCTAGATCGCAGACTTGCGGGCATCGCCAAACGACTTGGTTTTAACTACAGCCGCTACGCCGACGACCTAACCTTTAGCGGCCCAGATCGCAGCCAAGCCGGGTGCATAATTGCCGCCGCTCGGCGAATTTTAGCGGCCGAAGGCTTCACTGAAAACGCCGATAAAACCCACGTGATGGGGCAGGGCGCGCGCCAAGAGGTGACCGGAATTGTCGTCAACCATGCGCTGCCAAGACTGCCGCGCGAAGCCAAACGCCGCCTGCGCGCGATGCTGCACAATGTTGCGAAACATGGGCTTCAGTTGACCAATACCGAACGCCACCCATTCTTTGCCAGCTATTTGCGCGGCTGGGTTGCCTATGCGGTGATGGTCGAACCGGCGCGCCGCGAGGAGTGGTTTGCGGCGCTCAATTTAGCGATGGACAAATAGTATGCAAACCCTGCCCGAACCCAATCAAGCGCAATTGTTTGCGCCCACAAACATCGTTGCACCCACAAACATCGTTGAACCCATTAGTGACGTGAAATTGCCCGTGCTCGAAGCGCCGACCTACACGCTCCGCCAACAGCAATATCTCGGCGTGGTTTTGGGCGCAGCCATCGGTGACGCGATGGGCCACCCGATCGAGTTCATGTCGATGGCGGGCATCCATGCGCGCTTTGGCACCACCGGTGTGCAGGGTTTTGAGCTGTATTGGAGCGATGCCAGCGGCGCCAAATTTGCGCCCTACACCGACGATACGCAAATGGCAGAAGTCGTGCTGCGCAGCCTACTGGCATCGTGCGAACGCAGCGAATCGCTCAATGGCGCGATGCGGCGAATGGCTAAAGGCTTTGTTGAATGGGCAGCACACCCGCAGGGCGGCCATCGTGCGCCCGGCAACGCCTGCTTGAGCGGTTGCCGCGCGCTTGCCAGCGGGGTGCCCTGGAACCAAGCCGGTGGCGCCACCGCAGGCGGCTGTGGCTCAGTAATGCGCGCCTATCCCTTCGGCCTAGTGTTCGCGCACGATTTAGCACGCGCCGAAGAATGGGCAGTAGCGCAGTCAAAATTGACCCATCGCGATCCGATTGCGCTGGCTGCCTCGGCCGCCATCGCGGTCGGCGTCGCACGCGCGCTGCGCCATGAGTCGCCGATTGTGGTGGCCTCAGAAATGATCGCCGCCGCCGCACGCTACAGCGCTCGCACCGCCCAAATGATGGCGCAGGCACTGGATGAGGCGCTGTCTGGCATTGCGCCCGAAATTACCTTGGATCGGCTGCGCGCCTGGGCCGCACACGAGGCCATCGCCGCTTGCCTGTACATTTTTATGCGCCACCCCGACGATGCTAAAAGTGCCATCTTGGAAGGCGCCAACACCCCCGGCGATAGCGATTCCATCGCGACGCTTGCCGGCGCATTAGTCGGCGCGCGCGTGGGCGTGGCCGGCTTGCCATTGCGCTGGCGTGATGAAATTGAGCGCGGTACTGAGCTCATCGCGCTGGCGTTGAGGGTTTGACTTCGGTAAGGATTGCTCTCCCGTCTCGCCTTTTAACAAAACTCCTCCGTGGTTGTTGCCGCCTTGCTAGTTTTGCAGCGGCC
>JANNYO010000543.1:0-1757 GCA_031410115.1 Rhodanobacteraceae bacterium
CATTTTTCGTCAAAGCACCGCAAAGCACCGGACATCCATTTTTAACCAAAATCTGACGGCAGCCCAAAACCTGCCGCCAGATGATTCGGTTCCTAATAGAAATCAACCTTAATCAAAGCACCGAATCAAAGCACCGTCAAAGCACCGGCAAAGCACCGGCAAAGCACCGGCGGCAAAGCACCGGACATCCATTTTTAACCAAAATCTGACGGCAGCCCAAAACCTGCCGCCAGATGATTCGGTTCCTAATAGAAATCAACCTTAAAATCGCGCTCAAACTTTCCA
The DNA here is from genome assembly GCA_031410115.1 of Rhodanobacteraceae bacterium. Classification (GTDB taxonomy): domain Bacteria; phylum Pseudomonadota; class Gammaproteobacteria; order Xanthomonadales; family SZUA-5; genus JANNYA01. The sequence goes on from JANNYO010000543.1 coordinate 286, forward strand.
AATCCCAACGCGCGCAGCCGCATTTGCGGCAAAATTAAATCTCACATTTTCGATCGAATATTTTTCAAAAATCGCGCAAAGCCAATTCCAAACAGTGTGCGTTGCTTGAGTTCCTTAGCTTTCTCGATCAACTCCTCAAGATTTCCCACAACGCGCCAATAGCTTGAGCCCACGCCCTTCACTTTCATCGTCCAGTGATTTTTTTCTAACCCCAGTTTGCGCGGCGCGGGTGGTTCGTTTGATTGAATTAGCCCACGTTTTCCGGGATGCCACTCACGCCCGGTGAAGTCCACCAAATCAATGTATTCGGCCTCCGTCATCGTCGGCACATTGGCGGATTTTACGCCAGCGAGTGGCATTAACTGCCGATTCGCGTGTGTAGCTTCCTTACGAATTTGATCATGGCGCATTTTCACACTGGTATAGCTCGACGTGCTCACGCCTTTGGCAATATCCGCGCGCACCGGATTCAAATCGACGTAAGTCATGGCCGCCAAAATCGATTTTTCACTGAGCAAAAGCTGGCATTTAAACCGACCTTCCCAGAAGCGGCCTTTAACTTTATCTTCGCCGTTGGCTTTTCGTGCGATGGGTTCGCTCAATGATTTCATTAACCAAGAAACATCCGTCAATCTGATTCGGCAAATCGCAATCATTTCGGCGTTTTCAACAATTGTCGCAACTTTCTGCCTGCTCAATTCCGGCGTGCTAGCGGGATATAGTTTCACCCAGTGTTGTGCCACCTCTTCAGCCGACCAACCGTTTGCAGTCGCCGGACGCATATGTAAAACCACGTGCACGTGATTGCTCATCACCGCGAAAGCATAGATGCCAGTCGAGAAAATATCGCCCAATTCCAGAATGCGTTTCCTCAGCCAAGATTTGCGGTGCTCAAAACTTTTCTTGCTGTAGAAATCCTGCCCACAAAGCCAAGATCGGCGCACGCAGCGGCTGGTCAGGTGAAAAAACTGCGCCTGAGTTGGGTCGACGAGTTGGCGGAGCGGTTGGGTCATCGGCTAAGCTTGGGCCATGTTTGAGTTTGATCGGGATCAGGGCACGCCGGGATTTGACTCAGATTTGTCTGAGGTGAATGACTGTGGATCGAGGAGCGAAAAACAACGGCGCGTCAATAATCCTAAGCTTCGGGGTAGCGTGCGGCGACTTGGCTCGTCCGGTGGCTTAAGCTGCGATGCCAGCAATGCCTATCAAAAAACCATCACCAGCTATGACTTAGCGGCGAATGGTGTCGGACAAGCCCATAACGTGCAGCTGATTCCGCTCAACGCCAGCACGACTGATCAGGAAACGAACGAGTTTAGTTTCGATAATTTCGGGCGCAGCGTCAGCACCACCCAGCGCATTCAAAACGAGCGCACGTATCTGATGCAGGCCAAGTTCGATGAATACGGCCGCCCGGCGCAGAACTTTTTTAGCGCCCAGGCGGGCACGTATTTTGGTGTGACCCGCCCGGC
>JANNYO010000544.1:0-1964 GCA_031410115.1 Rhodanobacteraceae bacterium
TTTGTCGGTTACGATCAATCCTTAAACCCGACCCGAATTCAAGCCTTGATTGACGGCGCCGCCGAATTTTTGCATACCCCGACCGCGCCCGGGCCGCACACACCCTGGTATGGCTGGCGCCCAATGACGCTGGACACCGTGCCAATTATTGACCGCGCACCGAACTTGCAGCGGCTTTGGCTGGCGACGGGGCACTCAATGTTGGGGGTTTCGATGTCGACCGGCACCGGAAAACTATTGGCCGAGCTTTTGACCGGTGCAAGCCCGCATATTGATCCTCGGCCGTATCAATACGGGCGTTTTTAGGGTTTGAATTGCAATATCACTCATCCACGATCAATTGCATACGCGCAAACAACCTAACACGCTCGTGCTCGGGCAATGGCTTGGAGTGGCTTGCAAGAAACCAATCAAACTTTGTGGGCCAGGGCAGCTGTAAATCCTCAACCTGGAAGTAATCGCCATGCCAACTGCCATGTAGTTGCAACAATGGACCTGCTGGCCTTGTCGTCGCCTCCTCATTCACGATGTGTGACGCACTGGCTAATACCCGCTCCCAGGCTTGCATTCGCCGCAGCTTGAGGAATTCATTGGGTGGCAAAAGCGCTTCATAAATCAGCCGATTTTTTTCGAAAGCCTGCTCATCGAACCATTTAAATTCATAAGTCCAACTACTTTTCAGCGGTCTCGGATTCACCTCAGCAGGCGCTGCAGCACGCTGCAAAAGTGCGTCGATTAGGCGAATCGTGAAATCCGAATCCGCAGTCCAATCGGCACGCAATGCCTGTGCAAAACTTGACCGAGCGGCATCAACGTCATGGTGACGCAGCTGCGCGTTAGCAGCTGTGAGCAAAAGCGCAGCCTTCCTCTGGCGCTGCTCGTATTGTTCCGCTGTTAGCGACAACTCAGAGGCCAGCGCACTTATTCGCTGCAAGACATATCGCTTTTGTTGCGCAGAAAACTCGCGATGCAGCGCACAGTCGGGTGAGCGCGCGTAATCGCACTCATTTTTAGGCCACGGCAGACGATCTTGCAGAAATTCAAAGTCGCCAGTGTCTGTGGAATGTTCGAGCCGCTGCAAAGCTAGATTCGACGCCGCAGTAAGCGCAGCGTGGCGTGGCGCAAGTGGCCTGAGCGCAGCACCGCTGTATTTGAGCGAGCACCCTTGCAGCAGCGCATCCCAAATGTAGCGCATCCCCAAACGCGCAACAGCATCAGCGCTTTGCGGATCGTCGACGAGATCAAACTCCAGCAAATCAGGCACGTCGTGGCCTGTAGTTGTGCAATCGAATGTCTGTTCCTGCAGCTCGATGCGCTCAGGGATGGTGTCTGGATCCAAAGCAATCTTGCCACTAACAATCCACGACAACAGCATCGGTGAGCAGTGGTAGTAACTATCAAACCCTTCACCGCCAGAATTCGGTTTTTCGCACCACGTGCTAATTGCGGCCAAACTGTCACGCGCTGATCTAACATCACCGGCTTGCAAAAATAAAAATGCGTCGAGGCGTTTGGCCGCATAACTTGCGCGCAATTGCGGTGCCGCAACGTATGCTTTTTTCAATATGTCGCGGAGCACGGGAATATCCACACCTTCAGACCAATCCTCACGCAATAAATCCAGATCCATGGCGTCCACAATGCCAGGTCGCGCCCGCACCTTTGCCAGCCACTTTTTAAGCAATACTTTATTGAGCGTCGGCGACAACGGTTTTGTAGTGACCCGCTTTTCCGCCTCGATTTTGACTTCCAACCAAGGCGAACGGCTAGGCGTAACCGCCACGATCGAAAAAGCTAGGCAGCTTGAGCCAAAGAACAGCGTGATTAATGTCAATAGCCATCGAATACGCATCGCCAATACCTCAAGTTTTTAAAAGTAAATTTCTTTAGGAGCGGAGTCAAAAAAACCTTGCTGAGCCGCATAAAACCGCAACCCACGCAGCACCAAATCATCAATATAAATC
>JANNYO010000545.1:0-4153 GCA_031410115.1 Rhodanobacteraceae bacterium
GGGCTTGCTCATTGGAAGAGCAACTTTTTCAACAACTGGAGTCAGCATGCCAAACGTTAAGGTCAGAGAAAACGAGCCGTTCGAATTCGCCCTACGCCGCTTCAAGCGTTCGTGTGAAAAGGCTGGGATTCTTGCCGAAACCCGTCGTCGTGAGTTCTATGAAAAACCTACGCAAGAACGCAAGCGCAAAGCCGCAGCCGCCGAAAAGCGTCAACAGCGCCGCACGCGCAGCGACGTGACCAAACGCGTCCGCAAGTACTAAACACTGATTCTACTAAGTTGACAAACCCATGAGCGAGCTGAAAGCGAAGCTTTTGGAAGACATCAAAACCGCAATGAAAGCGGGCTACAAAGTTCGCCTCGCGACTCTGCGTTTGATGAGTTCCGACATCAAGCAAATTGAAATCGACACCCGCGCGGTGCTGGATGACGCAGCAGTGCTCGGCATTTTTGAGAAAATGCTGAAACGGCGCAAAGATTCCATTGAGCAATTTAGCGCCGCTAACCGATTTGATTTGGCCGAGATCGAAAAAGCCGAAGTTGTCGTGATTCAGCACTACCTACCTGCGCCGCTTTCAGACGCCGAGTTGGACATTGCGATCAGCGTATCGATCAGCGAAGCCGGGGCCACCAACGCCAAAGATATGGGTAAAGTGATGACCCTATTGAAAGCCAAGGTCGCTGGCCGCGCCGACATGACTGCACTTTCGGGCAAGGTCAAAGCGAAGTTGGGCTAACGGCAGCGAATCAGTATTAAAAAAAGGCGCGTTGAATGCGCCTTTTTTTTTGCCTAAGCTAGACGCGCATTAGTTAATTAAGGACACCACTGCTGCTCGCAAGGCTCACCGTCGGAATTGCCATCCATTTGGGTGTTTGCACAATTTTGAATAAAGTAGGTCGCTTCGGCGCACGAACTCATCTGCGAACACAGCGTTCGCCCATCACATTTGAAAGTTGCGGATTGCGGCGCCGCGTACGTCTGAGCTGGTTGTGCGGGCGCTACGAGGCGTATTTTCGAGCTGCGCACGTGCGAAGGAGTCGCGTCGGTGCTTGCCATTTTGTGCGCCGAATATTGCCAAACGCCGAATGCAACCATTAGCACCAACGCCACAGGCCCAAAGTAACTGCTCGACGAGGTGTCGGGTTGCGGAGTCTCGCCGGAAGGCGACACGGGAAAAAGAGTCAGTGACGCTGATTCCAGTGTTTGCGGGCGATCCGTTCGCCCCGGTTTATCCGTTTTAGACCCGCCTATGGCGTCCGACCGAACAGGCGACGTGGCAGATGCTTCCGCTCCATTGAACTTAACGAAGACGACGTGATCTGCTGCGAATGATAGCGTCAAAAATTTTGGAAATTCACGCCGCCGCTTTGCTCTTCATTGCCACGGCGTGCGGTGTTGCCGCCCTGATATTTGGCTTGGTCTTTACCCTTCGTAGCGCGCTCTAAAATTTTCATAAAGTGCACATCACTCGGAAATTTTGAGGTGAAACCAATACTTGCGGTCAGCTGCAGTGCGGCGTCAGTGGCGTTTAGATTGATATCGCGCGCGATCACAGCAATCAGCGAATCGGCTAATTTTTGCGCCTGAAATTCGGGCACGGCGGGCATTAGCACAATGAATTCATGGTTGTCCCAGCGGCCGACGATTTGCCCGCGCTCAAGCGTGCGCGAGATGCGTTGCGCAATCGTTTTTAGCGCCCCGTCAGCTTTTTCTTCGCCCTTTTCTTTGGCAAATACGCGAAATTTATCCAGCTCTATCCACAGAATTGAATAATTGATGCGGGCTTTCACCGCGTCGGTAAAACCAGTTGACGCGCGCAGCTCGACCGCCGCGCGGTTATAAATTTGCGTCAATTTGTCCAATTCCCGATCCGAACGGTCCTCCGCCTCGCCGCGCGCGAGCGCCATAGAATCAATTGCGCGCTGGGCAAAATCGCTGACTTCACTGAGCGCATCGGGGCTGAAACTCGCGCCGGCTTCCCGCGCAATCAGCAGGACGCCAAAACCCGGCTTACTAATTGGAACCGGCAATACGGCAAGCGTTTGCGCAGTCCAGCGCCCGACTTCCGCGACTAAATTTAAAGTCACCGCATTGCCTGACCACGCGACATTTTTCAGTGGTTGCTCATAGGCTTTAACCAGGGATTCGTATTCAGTTTGGTTGCGCGGTTCACTGCAGACCAATCGATCGCCATCGCCTTCGGGAAAACGCACCAGCGCCGCACAGCTGCGCAAGGGCAGCGTTTTTTTCACGCGTGCGAGTAAGCGGCGCAGTACGACAAAACTTAAGTCATCGGCACTTGCGCGGCTGATTGCCTCTTTGAGCTCAGCATCAAACTCCAACCGCGCGGTTTCGCGCTCCGTGTGGGCCTGAAAGTGCGCCTCTTTGCGGCGATCCTGAGCTTCACCTTGGCGTTTACGGAACACGACAAACATCGCAATTACTGCCACTAGGCCAAGCACAACCATCATCGATATGGTGTAGGCATTTAGCGGAATGAATTCTTCACCGCTTTGCGCATTCGCCCAGAACGGCGCGCACAGCGCAGCAACTGCGAAGATGGTTTGCGAGTCTCGCCGGAAGGCGAGACGGTAAAGCCAGTGGCGCAAGCGTTGAACGGTCATTTTGCGGGCATGACGTCGAGGTGCAAATGCAGCCAGGCATTCACCGTATTGTGCCACTGCAGCGAATTTTCTGGCTTCAAAATCCAATGATTTTCATCTGGATACCAGAGAAATTTACTCGCCACACCTTTGCGCTGAGCGGCGGTAAAGGCGCTAACGCCCTGTTCAAACGGTACGCGAAAATCATTCATGCCGTGGATCACCAGCATCGGCGTTTTCCAGTTTTGCACGCGCGTAACGGGATTGTCTTTTTCGATATCGCTGCTGTGCTCCCAGGCTACGCCGCCATTTTCCCATTCGTCAAACCATAGCTCTTCGGTTGAATACGCCATAAAGCGTTTGTCGAAAATGCCGGCGTGTGTGACTAAACATTTGAAGCCATCTGGCCATGCACCGGCGATCCAGTTGGTCATGTAGCCGCCGTAAGAACCACCCAAGGCGCAGGCGCGATCGCCATCCAAAAACGCGTATTTTGTCAACGCCGTGCTCAAGCCTTTTTGTAAGTCCACTAACGGTTTTCCACCCCAGTCGCCGCTGATCGAATCGGTGAATTTTTGGCCGTAACCAGTGGAGCCGTGAAAATCCACCATCACCGCCGCAAAGCCCTGTCCAGCATAGGTTTGCGGGTTCCAACGGTAGTGGAAATGGTTGCCAAAACTACCCTGTGGTCCGCCGTGAATCAAAAATGCGATTGGATATTTTCTGCTGGCATCGAAGCCTGCGGGTTTAACCAACCAGGCAAACACGGTGTCGCCATTGGCACCGGGAAAACTAAACTGCTCGGGCGCACCAAAGTTTATATTCGCCAGCTGTGCTGAGTTAACCGCGCTGATTCGACTGATGGCGCCGCCATTTAAGCCAGTGGCGTATAGATCAGCCGGTGCAGTCAGATCATCACGCACAAACACCACGCGATTTTTGTCAACGGCGATGCCGCTGACGGTGCCCGCGCCGGAGATTTCCCGAGTCTTGCCAGTGGCAATGTTGATCGCAAACACCGGGTGCTGGCCCAGATTATCGGCTGAGGTGTAAATGGTTTTGCCATCGTTGGATAAGATCAAGCCATCCGGTGATCGATCCCAATTGGGTGCTACTTCGCGTGTTGTGCCGGTGCTTAAAGTGCGCTCCATAATGCGGAAACGATCCGCCTCAAAACTGGCGCGTGTCATTGCACGGTAGTAGAGTTTTTTGCCATCTTCGCTTGGCGTCGGAAATGCGTCCCAGGCGAGGTTTTCTGGCGTCAGGTTCACCGCCGCGCCGCTGCCACTGACGGTGCTTTGATAGACATCAAAGTTAGTGCTCCAAGGCTCAGTAACACCAGCGATGCGCGCGGCAAAATACAGCGTGCGGCTATCTGGGCTAAAAGTGAATTCGGAATCATCGCCGTGCGGCTTGCTGGGCACATCCGCATCCATCGGCTTGCCGTCAGCACAGCGACTGATCAGCCTTGCCGCAGTTAATCCGGCGTCGGTGAATTCAGCGGCAAAAAGCTGCGCACGCGTGCCATTGGCCCAGGTGTCCCAGTGGC
>JANNYO010000546.1:0-4622 GCA_031410115.1 Rhodanobacteraceae bacterium
GCCGTGTCGCCTCATCGGCGAGACTTTTTTGCCGTGTCGCCTTATCGGCGAGACTTTATTGCCGTGTCGCCTAAACGGCGAGACTTTTTTGCCGTGTCGCCTAAACGGCGAGACTTTTTTGCCGTGTCGCCTAAACGGCGAAACTTTTTTGCCGTGTCGCCTAAACGGCGAGACTTTTTTGCCGTGTCGCCTGATCGGCGAGACTTAACAACGCAGAAAAGCTTAAAACCGGCGTCGTTGGGTTTTGCAGCAGGCCGCAGGCAAACGCCGCGTTGCAAAAGTCAGTCGCCGCCGCCAGCGGTACGCCAACGCTACGCGCAAGATTACTGGGGGTGCTGGGGGTACGCATCAGAAGTTTGGCCATGCTGAGCTCAGCGGGCGTCATCGGCACGCTCAGGCGCGGCAGGCGTGACATTAAAAAATTCGCCGCATTAACCCCAGAAAGCGCAATTCCTGCCGAGTGCGTAAGCGCCACCTGCCAGGTTAAATCTTCAATTGATCGGGCGGGCAGCATGCGTTTTGCAATGCGCCATTCGGCATTGGCTTGGCCTTCACCGTGCGCGGTTTCTTGTACGGGTTGAAGCGCAAGCTGCACCAGCTGTGGCTGCGAAATTGCGCTGCAGTATTCGCCCAGGGTGTGATTGAACATTAAAGATCGCCCCGGCGCAAAACGCACATCGACGATGGTTCTGGGCCCGCGTGCCGATAGGTATTGGTACAAATTTCCGGCTTTACGCAATAGCGCAGTATCGCTAAGCGCTTCAGCAGGTGTACGCGACGCAATCTGGGAAACCGAGCCGAATGCACTGGCAGACAAATTCTGCAGGGTCACCGCCTTATTGTTTTCAGCAGCAAGCGCTTGATCCAGATCAATTTGATTCAAAATTGCCATCAAGTCGCGCGTCTGGATGGGTCGGCGCAGAGTAAAATTCCAGGCCGAGCTGCTGCGGTTACTGACCGCGACCGTACAAATACCGCGCTTTTTCGCGCTATCCAGAGCCTGAAATCCTTCCACGTGGTCGCTATCAGCAAACACCACGGTAGGCGAAAGCACACTTTCCAGCCACTTTGCGTTCAAATGCCGCTCAAGCATGCCCAACATCGACTTCAAAAGAAGTCGATCAATGTTTTGCAGCGCAACAATTTGAAATCCGCGCGTCCGGGGCATAAAAACATATCAATTGGAAGCACGTATACGATCACAGTTCGGACGATATGAATGCAACAAAACCCGACAAAAGCCCCAGGCGTCACATTGTTTTAGGTTTGCAGTGGCTTTACCAAGTCTTGCGAGGCGCCACGGCATCACCCTAAAGCGACACGGCAAACAAGTTCAGGCCCTGCCCAGCCGCCAAAAGCTAAAGTGCGCGGCTTAAACAAATGACCAAGATTGTTTTATGACGTCCATCGCGCAAGAACCGAATGCAACTTTAGCCGCGCAAACCCAGCGCCGCCGCACTTTTGCGATTATTTCGCACCCAGATGCGGGCAAAACGACCTTGACCGAAAAGTTGCTGCTATTCGGCGGCGCGATTCAAATGGCAGGCTCGGTCAAAGCGCGCAAAGCATCCCGCCATGCCACGTCCGACTGGATGGCGATGGAAAAAGAACGCGGGATATCGGTAACCAGCTCGGTCATGCAATTTCCCTATGCCGGCTGTATCGTCAATTTGCTCGACACCCCGGGCCACGCTGACTTCTCCGAAGATACCTATCGGGTTTTGACCGCAGTTGACTCGGCGCTGATGGTGATTGACTGCGCCAAAGGCGTGGAAGCCCGCACGATTAAGCTGATGGAAGTATGCCGGTTGCGCGACACCCCGATTATGACCTTCATCAACAAAGTCGACCGCGAAGGCCGGTCGCCCATTGAGCTGCTGGACGAAGTCGAATCGGTGCTTGGCATTCAGTGCGCGCCGGTAACTTGGCCGATCGGCATGGGCGCTCGCCTGAAAGGCATTTATCACTTGCTCGACGATGAAATCCATTTGTTCGAACCCGGGCGAAACTACACGCGCCAGGATTCCACCATTATAAAAGGCATCGACAGCCCAGAGCTACTCGCGCGTATCGGCCCTGATTTATTGAAAGAGCTAAAAGACGAACTGGAATTGGTGCAGGGTGCGTCGCACCCATTTGACCGCGAACGCTATTTGGCGGGCACACAAACGCCGATATTTTTTGGCTCCGGCATCAACAACTTCGGCGTGCAATTATTGCTGGAAGCATTCATTGAAAATGCCCCTGCGCCACAGGCGCGGCCAACGAAAACACGCGCCGTCGATCCAAACGAAACACCTTTCACCGGGTTCGTATTCAAAATCCAGGCCAACATGGACCCGCAACATCGCGATCGTGTCGCGTTCATGCGCATCTGCTCGGGTGCCTATCAAGCCGGGCAAAAGATGTTTCACGTTCGCGCTGGGAAAGAAGTCAAAATCGGTAATGCCCTAACCTTTATGGCATCCGAGCGCGAAATCGCGGAAACCGCCTACCCTGGCGATATTTTAGGCCTGCACAATCACGGCACGATCTCGATTGGCGACACCTTTACTGAAGGCGAAGCCCTGCGCTTCACCGGCATCCCAAGCTTCGCGCCCGAGCTATTTCGCCGCGCCCGACTGAAAGATCCACTCAAGTTAAAGCAGCTGCAAAAGGGCTTAGTGCAGCTTTCCGAGGAAGGTGCCACGCAGTTTTTCAAAGCGCAATTGGGCAATGATTTGGTTTTGGGCGCGGTCGGAACGCTACAGTTTGATGTCGTCGCATATCGCTTGAAAGACGAATACTCGGTCGATTGCGCGTTTGAGCCGGTCAGCATTCACACCGCGCGCTGGGTGCAAAGTGACGACGCCGCAGCGATGGAAGAATTCGAGGCCAAAGCCATCTTAAACCTAGCGCGCGACGCGTCCGGCGCCTTAGTTTATCTGGCACCCAGCCGCGTCAACTTGAACCTGACACAAGAACGCCACCCAAAAATTAGGTTCCTAGCGACCAAAGAACATGAATCGCCAACGTCGATCGGTTAAAAAATACGCTTGTTGACCACCACCACCTTCACCGATCTTGAGCGCGCTATTGGCCGGCCAATTGCGCGCCAGGCTGCGCGCGGGCGCGGCATGCGCTTGTATGTGCGCGAAGGCGCGGTCACGGTCAGTGTTCCACGTGCTGTGGCGGAGGCGGAAATTATCAGCTTTATTCGCGGTCAAATTCCCTGGCTGCGCAAACATCTACTCAAGCACGACACCGGGCGCGATCATGGCGCCGCGCAGTTTCAGTTGACACTCAGCAGCGACGACCACGTGCCGGTTTTCGGCGTCGCGAAAACCATTCTGTTAGACATCGGCGGTGCGCCGTTTGTTGAGTCTGCGCACAGCTTAACGCTGCTGGCAAAACCCGGGGAAAACCAGCTTGTAACCGCGCGCAAACAGCTGATCAACGCGCTTGCGGCAATACACACCCAAGCGCTCGGGCAGGATATTCGCCTAATGTCCAAAGCGCTCGGTGTGCAAGCAAGGCGCGTCACGATCAAACCGATGCGCACGCTGTGGGGCAGTTTGGGCCCGAACAACAGCATCAGTGTGAATTTCGCGCTGATCTTTGCACCGCGCGAATGCACCACCTACATTGCCGCACATGAGCTCGCCCACATACTCGAACGCAACCACGGCCCGCGTTTTTGGGCCCACGTCAAACACGCGTTCCCAGACTTTGATCGTGTGCATCAGTATTTGCGCAAACATCACAGTTTTTTAATGCGGCTGCAAGATTCGGTTTTAACGGCGTAATTCTGGGAACATCGGCCAGTCAATTTGATTGACCGGCCGAAATAGGGCTAATCCATTGCTTAGTTAAACTGTAAGCCTTGTTCAAACGCCTTCAGCTCATGGCGAGCCATTGCCAAATTGGCGCGGCTGCGGTCAAGCACGACGTAAAGAAACAGCTTCTGATTGCGCTCAAGCGGGCGAATAATGTGATATTGCTTGCCCAAGGTAATCAAGACATCTTCAATTTCGTCATTAAGCTTAAGTGCCGCAGCAACGCGACGCTTGGCTTTGATGACTTCAGTGTTGCCGGCGGCGGCAACTTCTAAATTAATCGAGGTACCAATGCCTGACATCATCAGTCCGGATTCGGCGTCAACCAAGGCCGCCGCGATGAAACCATCAATTTGTGATACTGGGTTTAAATCAAACTTTGCCATTGCTAAAATCCTTTTTTGTTTTAATTGAGTTCGTCGAAGCCAAAAATTTATATTCGGCATATTTGAAACAACTGCAGCTACACCATCAAAAGCAATTTAATAACTACATAATTTGCAAAATCTCAAGAATTTGCGCGACACACATTTTTGATTGCACCAGAACTTGCCCCAATGTTGCGTTTGGCGTGGCAATGACGGTCAATGACAGCTTAGGTTCTGTTGGCACGGTCAAAAGCAATATTTTGCCACGGCGGGCCTCAATTAACAGATTTTCACTTTCGCCAAGCTCGCTTTCTTGCACCAAGGCATGACTGAGCGCCACCATAGAACTGCACATGGCTGCCAATCGAGCCGGCTCCATATCTTTTCCGGAAACCACTTGTGTTAGCTCAAAACCGTCGTCGGTCGCCAAAAAAGCCCC
>JANNYO010000547.1:0-4883 GCA_031410115.1 Rhodanobacteraceae bacterium
CTCGCGACAGCGACACGACAAACAAGTCTCGCGACAGCGACACGACAAACAAGTCTCGCGACAGCGACACGACAAACAAGTCTCGCGACAGCGAGACGGCAGACAAGTAGACGATTCGACATACGCCATCGTAGTTGTGCCGCTGATGGCCGAAAAGGGCAGATATGATTTTTTAAACGAAATCGTCGTCGTCGATTGCTCTGTTGAAATCCAAATCAACCGCTTGACGCAGCGCGATGGCATCACTGAAACACTGGCGCTACAGATGTTAGCCGCGCAAGCAACTCGTCGTGCAAGGCTTGCAATTGCGGATCATGTGCTCAGCAACGAAAACGTAGAACGCAGCGATTTATGTCGCAATATTGCCAGCTTGCACGCCCGATTTACGACCCGCTGATTTACACTCGCCGCGTGACAGAACTTGCACTCAAACTTAGTGATGGATTGGACTTGCGCTTGAGCATCGCCGGCCCTGGCGCGCGCGCGTACGCGTTTTTGTTAGATTTTAAGTTTCGGGTTTTAGCCGCATCGCTGTGGTTGGGTATCGGCATGACGATTTTTCATTTTCTTGGGCGCGATGAATTCGCGAATATTTTTGAGGAGGAGCAAAAGCCGTTTTTGTTCGCTGTCGTCATCCCGATGCTAGTGATTTATTTTTTGTACCACCCACTGTTTGAATTGATGTTAGGTGGACGCACACCAGGGAAAATAATTGCGGGCATTCGCATTGTTGATGTTTCTGGGCGCGCACCAAATGCGATGCAAATTCTACTGCGCAATGTGTTTCGCTTGATCGACAGTCTGCCCGCGTTTTACGCGCTGGGGCTAATTTTGAGTTTTTTTGGCGCAACGCGCGCGCGCATTGGCGATCTTGCGGCTGGTACGGTACTGGTGCACGACGGCCCGCATGCGCGCGCTTTGAATAAAACGCTCACGCAAGTGCAGCGTACGGCGCTGACGCCTGCGCAGTGGGATTTTGCGCGGAGTTTATTGGATCGCTGGCCGGGGCTAATGCCAAATACTCGGCAGCAAATTGCCACCGAGTTTTTTGCACGTTTGCCACCGGCACTGACGCGCGATGCGGCGGGTGGGCAACTGGAGATTTTGAAGCGTGTCGTTGGTTAAGCCACAGCTGCCAAGCACATCGACCATCACTGCGAATGCCAGCGCAGCTCGTTGGCAAAATTTCGTGCTGCAAACGCAGCGTTTCGCCCTGCGTAAACCGATGGGCTTGGCGGCGGCGCAGAATTTTATTGCGGAATATCGCGCGCTTGAACACGACATCGCGGCACTGCCCGAGCAAGGTCATTTTCGCAGTGCGCTTGAGAGCCTGTATCTGCGCGCACAAGAGCAATTGCTGCGCCCGGCTTACAATCTGCGCGCGGATATCAAGCGCTGGTTTGTGGTTGATGTGCCGCAGGCATTTTGGGCGATGAAAATGGAAATCCTCATTGCGGTCACGTTATTTTTGGGCTTCGCAGCTGTTGGTTGGACCGCAGTGCATTTTTCTGAAGACCTAGCGGGTCTGTTTATGGATCCGCGGCAAATGGACGAGGTTCGCGCGGGCAAAGTCTGGACCGACAGTATTTTTGGCGTCACACCGGCGTCGGTATTGAGCTTTCAGATCACCTTGAACAATATTTTGGTCGCGCTCTTTGCCTTCGTCATCGGCGCGATGTATGGCTTGGGCACGATCTATATTTTAGCGGTCAATGGACTGATGCTGGGCGCGTTGTTTGCTTTTACCTATCACTATGGCGTGGGCGATCGGCTGCTGAATTTTATTCCGGCACACGGCATGGTGGAGTTGTTCGTGATTTGCCTTGCCGCAGGTTGCGGCCTGCATGTGGGCGATGCTTTGGTCAATCCAGGCCAACAAAGTCGCGCGGTGGCGTTTCGCGCAGCGATTTCGCGTGCTACACCGGTGCTCATGTTTGGCTGTGCCGGCTTGCTGATTTGTGGCTTGATCGAAGGCTATATCTCGCCCAACCCAAGCGTCAATTTTGCCACACGTGTCGGCATCGGCTTGAGCTGGCTGCTGCTTTTTTTAAGCGGCCTGAGTGGGGTTTTGTGGCGCATATTTAAATTAGAGCTCAATACCTAATGGCGGCTTTTACCCCTGTGGCGATCGCGCTGCTGACCTTGAGTGACAGCCGTACCCTCGCCAACGATACCAGTGGCGACACGCTCGTAAGCTTAGTTGCAAGCGCCGGGCATCAGCTCATTGAGCGCGCGATATTGCCGGATGATCGCTATCAGATTCGCGCCAAGATAAGCGCATGGATTAGCGATGCACGCGTGGATGTCATCATCTGCACCGGCGGCACCGGCTTTACCGGGCGCGACAGCACGGTGGAGGCAATTACGCCGCTGTTGGATAAAAAAATGCCGGGCTTTGGCGAAGTATTTCGCGCCCTAAGCTTTGTTGAAATTGGCTCCTCCGCGCTGCAATCTAGAGCCTTCGCAGGCGTTGCCAACGCGACGTTTATTTTCGCGCTGCCGGGTTCCAGCGGTGCCTGCCGCTTAGCCTGGGAACAGCTGATTTCGGTGCAGCTGGACGCGCGCACAAAGCCATGCAACTTGGTGGCGTTGATGCCGAGGTTGTTGGAGTACTGCAAAACCATTTAGATTGCGTTTTGATCCCACAAAGGGCTTTCAGGCGATTATTCAAGATTTGTTGGCGCAGGGGAAAAAACGCCAACAAGAACAGAGCGGAACGATGTGCCAAGGTGCAATGTTGCAGCATTTGGTCGGTGCGAAACTTGAGCTTGCCATTCCAGAAGTAGCGATTGGCCACAACGGGTTTTCGGTAAGTGATTCGGTGAGCAATCGATCCGGTGATTTCGTCATTGACGACAGCGTAATTCACGTCACAACCTCGCCCGGCGAGGCGGTGATCCGAAAATGCAAAAGCAATATTGATTCGGGTGCCAAACCGATAATTTTGACACTTGCAGATGGTGTAACCGTCGCCCGGGCGCTTGCTACGAATGCTGGGCTTGCTGGGCGGATCGACATTATGGATGCCGAGCAATTCTTAACGGGCAATCTGCATGAGCTTAGTTTGTTTAAGAGCACAGCTAGACGCCCAACTTTAGAGTGCCTCGTCGAAGCCTATAACCGAATCATCCAAGAAAATGAAACTGACCCCAGTTTACGCATCGAAATTGGTTGAACGTGTGGCGCGAACCCGCGCGCTGCAATCAACCTAAAAGCCCCTCGGTTGATCCCGTATCCAACGCTGAGTTTGGGCGAGTATATCGAGGGTATCGCTCAACCAAACAAAGCGCAGAAACGAGTCCGTGTGCTCACAAAAACTATTGACGTAGATATCGGTGGCGGCGCCGTTTAGTGTCAAAGTAATACGGGTTCTAGCCCCGTCTGTAGCAAGCTCAGGGCATTGATCAAGGCTTTTCAGCGCGCCAAAATTTGCCCACTTTAGGCTTTCCACCAGCATGGTCAGATCCTTTTGACTGAGCTGCGCAGTTTGTGCGCCTTTGACTTTAACGAAATTAATGCCGTCATACGCAACACTGCCATCGCGGTTGATGGTCAGCGCATAGACCGGGCATTCGCCCAGGCAGGCATCGCGAAAAAGTTTGATTTGATCAAAGCCAATCAAATCTGGCCGCTCAAGCGCTGCGGTAGACAAATCTGGTGCGATCGCAGGTGCTGGGATAGCTACCTCGCTCGGCGCCTCGCAGCCCACCAGGATCATTAGCATTAGGCAGTCGAGTATTCGAAGTTTCCTTTCAACGATCATGTTGTACGCTCCAAATTCCATCAAGCCAAATAGGTATATCCAACCAAGCCTGATTCCAGCGCTTCGGAAATGCGTTTCGCTTCATCGCTGGGCAATCCTGCGGCTGCAATCTTGGCGCGATACGCGCGGCGCAGTTCCTGTGCGTCATAGCCGACATAGGCGAGCAGCGCTTGCGTGGTATCGCCTTCGCGCGCACCTTCTAAACGATAGCCATCTGCGGCAGTGGCATCTAAGCGCACATTGATGCTGTCGGTATCGCCAAACAAATTGTGCATATCGCCCAACGTTTCTTGGTAGGCACCTACCATAAATAAGCCGATATAGTACGGCTCGCCGTTGAGTTCATGCACCGGCATGGTGCTTTCAATCGATTCGCTGTCGACGTAATGGTCAATGCGACCATCCGAATCACAGGTCAAATCTTCTAGCACGCCGCGCCGGGTTGGTCGTTCGTTTAAGCGCGCAATCGGCACGATTGGGAACACTTGCTCAAGTGCCCATACATCCGGCACTGATTGAAAAACGGAAAAATTGCTGAAGTATTTGTCGCTCAGCTTATCGTTAAGCTCCTCACTTAATTCGCGCTCAGTTTTGGTGCGCTCGCCGAGCTGATTGGCATCCAATTGCGCGCGCAGTTTTTGCACTACGGCGTAATACAGCTCGTCCAGCGTGGCGCGCTCTTGCAGGCTGAGCTGGCCGAGTGCGAATAGGCTGTGGCCTTCTGACTGATGATACTGCGCCTCTTGAAATGCCTCTGCCGGTGGACGTTCGCTGAGCGAATCAAACAGGGCTTTTAAGTGTTTGAGCGTTGCCGGTGCGGCGCTGACATCAACATCGGCATTGCCCGAGCTTGCCTGTTCAACCGCCGTCACATCCGCCACCAAAACCGCATGATGTGCGGTCATGGCGCGCCCAGCCTCAGTCAAAATACGTGGGTGCGCCAGGCCGTTGGCTGCACAGACTTCAAAAACCGCTTCGACAATACTCTGCGCGTATTGCGCAAGGCCATAATTCATCGAACAAAAACTGCGCGAGCGCGTGCCTTCGTAGTCCACCGCCAAGCCACCGCCCGTGTCGATATGCGTGATCGGGTGGCCCAATTTATGCAGCTCGACAAAAT
>JANNYO010000548.1:0-1602 GCA_031410115.1 Rhodanobacteraceae bacterium
TACCGTGTCGCTACCGCGAGACTCATCTACCGTGTCGCTAACGCGAGACTCATCTACCGTGTCGCTAACGCGAGACTCATCTACCGTGTCGCTACCGCGAGACTCTGACACCGCTTTCGGCTGCTGCCCAATGCGTGCGGCAAACGCTTCGCGTAGTGAACTAGCAGGCACGACCTCGGCCGCAAAAAAAGTTGTCATCCACACGCCCTAAAAGGTTTCGCGCAGCTTAGTCGTGCACAGCTTTCGCTAGGCTAGGGTTGCATACGTATTCATGGTTGTTGCGGCCATACGGCTACCCGGGGAGCCAATTACAGAACGCGGTCACGCGCTCAGCGGCTCAGTCTGCACACAATTACGCCCGCTCGCTTTCGCTTGATACATCAATTCATCCGCCCGCATCAGCGCGCGCTCGAAGTTTTCAGCGTTCGGTGCATCGGTCAAACCCATCGACAGCGTAACGCGCAGTTCCTCGGCATCGGCAAAACGCAGTGCGGCGACGTCCGCACGGATGCGTTCGCAAACAAGTCGGGCAAATTCGATGTTTGGGTCGTGGAAGAAAAGTGCAAATTCTTCGCCGCCAAAGCGCGCGGCAAGCCCAACCGGCTGAATATTCACAGCGATCGTTTGCGCGATGGCACAAATAACTTGATCACCAAGCTGATGGGAATAGGTATCGTTTACCTGTTTGAAGTAATCGATATCTGCCAGCGCCACCACCAGGAGTGAATTAGCCGCACGCGCGGCATTGAACACTTGCGCACAGCGCTGATCAAAGAATCGGCGATTTGGCAAGCCGGTCAATGCGTCTTCCCTGGCCTGTCGGGCAAATGCTTCGGCCTGCATTTGAATGGTTTGCAGTAACGCGGACTTTTCGGTGTCGGATTTTGCCAATGCGGTATTGCGCTCACTGAGTTCCAGGGTGCGCTGCGCAACCATGCGTTCAAGCTCGAGCTGACGCACCAGATGTCGCTTTGAAAACGTTCTTAAACCTAAGCCACTGAGCGCAAGGATTAAGCCAATTAAACTTGGCCAAAACCAGCGGCGCTGCCAAATTCTGGGCAACACTTCAAACGCTAACCGGGTTGAGGTGCCAAAATTTGCCGATGTGCCGCCCTGCACTTCAAATACATAGCTGCCCGGCCGCAGATCGGAAAATACCGCACGCGGTTCGCTGCCTGCATTGATCCAATCGCGGTCATAGCCAGCTAGCCGATAGCGGTACTCAGCGCGCTGTGCATCCAAAAAGCTCAGGCCAGCAAATGCAAACTCCAAACGATGCCGGCCGCTGTCCATTTTAACCGGCTCAATCAGTGACTGCGTTTGCCGGTCAACTTGAAAACTCTCAATCACCGTCGGCACCGGCCCGGCGCGCAGAGTGTGCAATGCTTCTGGGTCTACCACGGTGACGCCGCGCGCGGTCGGCAACCACATGCGTCCAAGCGAATCAATCGCAACCGACGGCGATGTAGAGCCATTGATTTGCGCTGCGCTCATGCCGTCTGCACGTCCAAACGTCGTGACTGCCAACGCCATAGCTTGGTTATTCAAATGCTGCAGAATACTTTTTCTCGAGATCCGCAGCAGGCCAAGATTGCTCGTCAG
>JANNYO010000549.1:0-2815 GCA_031410115.1 Rhodanobacteraceae bacterium
CGGACCCGGAACAGGGCCGCTTGTCCCTTCCGAATGCAGCTGCCGCGCCATTTAACTGGCAGCGTTTTCAGTCGCCAGGTGTCAGCACCACGCCGTTATCTGCGTTGGCGAATTTGTACGGAGCGGCGCCGCCGGCCAACACACACGAGGGCCTGAGCGACAGCACGCCGATGCCCCGTTACGATGTTGCCGCTGGCATGGCACCGAATATTGCGCCCGGGCAAACCGAGCATTTCGCAGAGGCGGCATCGACAAATTTGAATCCGCTGGGCTTTGCCCTAGCCCAGCTGCACGGCGTTTTCATTTTGGCGCAAAACACCGCAGGCTTAGTGATTGTCGATATGCATGCCGCGCATGAACGCATTACGCTTGAGCGCATGAAAACCGCGCTCAGCACGCAGAACTTAAGCGCGCAATCGCTGCTGGTGCCGATGAGTTTCTCGGTCAGCATGCGCGAGGCGCAGGCAGTGGAAGATCACGCCGAATTGTTAGATAGCTTAGCATTTACCCTGCTGCGTGCCGGCCCAGAAAGCGTGCGCCTAAGCCGGGCGCCGACGCTGCTGCAGGATCTAGATTTAGAAACGCTGACACGTGATCTTGTCGCTGATTTAGTCACGCACCAAAGTGCTGCCCGGCTGGACGCGATCAGCGATGAAGTGCTCGGCAATATCGCCTGCCACGCCAGTGTGCGGGCGAATCGGCGCTTGAGCATTCCGGAGATGAACGCGCTGCTGCGCGATATGGAAAACACCGAACGCTCGGGTCAGTGCAATCACGGTCGGCCCACGTGGGTGCAATTGGGGCAGGCGGATTTGGATCGGCTGTTTGCGCGGGGGCGGTAGCTATTGATCTGGCAAAAGTGTGGTTAGAGCTTCGCCCACAATACTGTTCGCCATGGAATTCTAGATTTTTGTCAAGCCTGATACTTTGAATGGAACCCTTCGCCCTGCGTTATCCGTTCTAGATAGCAAAACTGCACACAATCCATGAACATCGTCATTGCCGCGTTGCACCAAATATTTCCCACTATTCCGTCAAGTGCCATTTCTTGCTGGAACGGTCTTCAGTTTGAATACTATGACCCTAATATTTTTACGGAACGCGCAGATGAAGCGCTTGCAATTTTGGATAAGCAGTGCAGCCGTCAAGCAAAGAAAAAGCTATTGGATGAAGTTTTGAAATGGCTCAATGAGGATGAAAGTCGTGCTCGAACAGTGTTACGTGAATCTGCGGGTGAAGTAATCGAGGATCTCGTGTTTATTGCGCGTGTACTTATCGGTTTAGGGTGAAGTGTGCTCGCGCGCTTGCTTGCTGTTTGGGTAGCGTTTCGGGTCGTGCGGTAAACGCGAGCGTTAGCTGAGTGGATGAAGTTTGCTGCGCAGCCACTTATTGCTTGCCAAATGCCAAACTGCCAAAACTCAAATACACCGCATCATCGCCGGACGATGCGCGCCCATAGCCCAAATACATCGGGCCGAAAAAGGTGTCAGCGCCGAAAAATAAGCTGCCTGCGGTGAGTAAATCGCAGGCGCACGCCGCGCGTGCGTCGCTCCAGGCATTGCCGCGCTCAAGCGTGGCACCAATATAGACTGGCGAGTCAAACAATTTATCGGCGCTGGCAAAACGCCGGTAATAAATCAGTCGGCCGAGGGCATTGGCTTGGCCGTAGCGGGTGTCTTGACTGAAGCCGGAAAGGTTTGCGAAACCGCCGATGCTGTCGTTGATTTGCAAAATACCGTTGGCGCTGCCCAATGGCCGGGAAAAGCGCGCGCCGGCCAACAGCGTGTGCGAGCCAAAACTGTGCGCAACGTCGGCGCTGACGCGCAACCCTTGGCCGCGTGCGGCGCCGCCAAGCGCATCAAAATAGTGGCGATAACCAATATCGGTGCGCAAACCGCTGCTGGGAAAAGCAGCGTCATCGAGTGAGTCATACAGATAGCCCAAGCCTAGGCGCAGGCTGTCGCTGCGCGCCGGAAGGTTGACGGGCGCGCTGCCAATTTGCAGGCCAATGGCATCGCGGCCCCGGGTTAAATCTGCGCGCAGACGCTGGTTTGTGGTGAAGTCAAAACCAGTTTCTAGCCCTGCGGCGAAGCTGCGTTGGCGAAATTCGCCCAAGGTTTGTATTTCCGCTTGGTTGGTGCCGATACGCCGTAATGTGGTGCGAAAATCAATCACTGGGCGCACATAAAACTGACTGCGCGAGCCATAGGGCTGCCAAAATTCCGTGCGCAGGCCGCTTTCTTTGCCTAAATCAATGCGATTGCGCCATTCGCCGCCGTATTTGTTGCGCCCGGTTAAGCGCAATTCCGCGCTCAGGCGGTAGTTATTGTTGCCCTGAAAATCATCGTCCAGCGCTAAGCCAAAGCGCAGGTAATTTGGCCCCCAACCTTTGTCGACCGGCAATACGGAAAGGCCAAGGCGACCGTTCGAATCGCGCTCAGTTTTATAGGTGATGCGTTCATAGCGCCCATCGCCATACACCGATTGAATCGCGCGCTCAATTTTATCGGGTGACAAGCTTGTGCCAAGCAACGGTGACAGCTGCGCTTCGACATTGCCAACCGTGCGGCTGCGCCCGGTGCGCATGCGAATAAAGGCAATGCGCTCTTGTTTCGATGCGGGTAATTGGTGTTGCTTACTAAATTGCGCATAGCTGGCCGGGTCGCTGGAAAAGCGACGAATTTGCGCCAGCGCCGCTTCGCCCGCGCGCTCGCCCATCGCAATAATTTCTGGCGTCAGTGGGAAATCAGCGGTTGATGTGGTGCCCAACTCGGGGCGAATCAAAAGGTCATTGGCGGTCAGCGTTTTTAGATCG
>JANNYO010000550.1:0-2825 GCA_031410115.1 Rhodanobacteraceae bacterium
AACCGTACTGATATCGTCCGCAGCCGGAACAGTTGGCGCAACAGCGGGTCAAATTGCAAAAATCTTGGGGCTAAATGTCATCGGTATCGCAGGCGGTCCAGATAAATGCACCTATCTAAAGTCGCTCGGGTTTGACGTGAAATCAGCAGTATCGCCATCGTGATAAATTTGCGCGATGTAGCTTTTTTTCGGATCTAAAAAATCCAGTTGTACGTCAAAAACCCGACCGTTTTCATCGGTTACGCTGCCCAAATACCAGTTCGCACTGTTTCGATCTTTGCGCACGATGGTGGCGAAATCACCCACTTCGCCGTTTAATACTCGGGTGAACTCCCAGTCGGTTGGCACGTCTTTGATGAACTGAAACGCCGGCAAATTTTGCTGATAGTGTTCGGGCAAATCTGCCGCCATCTGCACTGGGCTGTAAAGCACCACATAGTTTGCTAGCTGTTTTGCGAGCGTGCTCAAGATCGCCTGCCCGCCCCTGCCTTTTAAACTCAGCACACCGGGGGTGAAGTCCATCGGCCCGCCCAGCATGCGGGTAAAAACCAAATTCGCTTCATGTTCCGGTGGGTTTGGCGGATTGCCCCAGGCGTTGTATTCCATGCCGCGCGCGCCTTCCCTTGCCAACCAATTTGGATAGGTTCGACGCAGGCCGGTGTCTTTAATCGGCTCATGCGCGATCACCGAGATATGATGCTTTGCTGCCTGCGCAACGACGCGCAAATGGTGCGCACTCATCCATTGCCCGTCGTGCCATTCGCGCAGAATTGGGCCATCAATGACATCCTGGCGTTCAATTTGCCCGGCGTCACAAACATACCCAGTCTTAACCTGGTCGACGCCGTTTTTTTCATATAAATCCAGTGCCGCATCCAGCTGACGCTCATAGTGGCTAACCGCACACGCGGTTTCATGGTGCCCAATAAGATGCACATTTTTTGACGCCGCATAGGCCGTTACCGCAGCAAAATCAAAATCAGGTGTGGCCTGAGTGAAGCTAAAATTCCAGCCGTTAGCGAACCAGTCGCCATCCCAACCACGGCTGCTCCCAAGTTGCATCAAAGCTTGAACTATCCTGGCTGACCAGGGCGATATTGCGATCTATGGATTGGGCGTCTTGCAATAAAAAACCCAAGCGTGATGGCGCAATCACCGGTTTACCAAAGCGCGAGATTGCATAGCTCAATCGGCCCTCATCGATGCTCAAGCTGACACTCAAAACTTTGCCGGGCGACTGCGCGGTGGCGACAATTTCTGGCTTCGCCATGGCCGCGTGCGCGAACACAAGGCAGCTAACCAGGTAGCGAAATTGTTTTGACGTTTTCATCGTCACTAATTAGCTTCCTTATCTTGTGTTTCAACCACATATACAACAGCACTGCGTGCCGGCACAGTAAACGCGCCAGACTTTGCATCAAAGCGCGCTTGCCGCACGCGCCGGTCTGCCGCCGTTTTTGCGCGCTGCACAGGGTGCAAAACATAAGCCTGATTTGCCTGGGCGGGCAACACCAGGTTGTGCGCTTTCACATCGACATTGATGAAATACGCCACGCGGGCAAAATTGGCGTCGGCTAAATCGGTGCCGTCCAGCACCGCCGCCAACACGGTTGGAACTTGACCCGGGCCGGTGTTGACAAAACTGAGCCGACGCTGGACATCAATGGTGCGGGTCAAGCGAAACAAACGGCTACTTTTTCGGATGCGCAACAAGTCAAAAAACACATCGCGCGTCCAGCGAATGTCAGCCGCCGTGGGTTTAAGCGCGGCATTGCTCAGCAGCGGGCGATACAGCGCGTAATTCCCGCCATTGTCGGCTCTAGGCGGCAAGCCACTGGCAAAATAGTTATCGCTAAACGTCCAATCAAGACGATTAAACCAATCACCTGAATCAAAGCTGTTGCGATCCAAGGACTTGCTGCGCAAGCCTTCCATTCCTGCGTGGTAGTAGCTAATACCTTGGCTAAACGCCACCGTCGCGGCGGCAAGCATTTGCACGCGCGCACGCTCGGCAGCTGTTGTGTCGGTCGGCAATTTCAGCACATTAATATCAAACAGCGTCGGGTTGTCGTGATTCTCAACGTAGTTCACGACCTCACCCGGCTCAGCCGCATAGCCCGCAGTCTGCCCGGCATAGTTGATATCCGCCAACTTGCGTTTTGTGCCATCTGCGGTTTCCAGCTCGAAATCTTTCAACGTGCCGGCCAAACCCACGCGAATCAAATCGCTGCTATCGCGCAAAGATGCGAGACTTGCCACGGGATTTTTTTCTAAGGCCAAAGCATTAGGCGCATAGCTTAAACCGTTGATATAGCCCTGATTGCGCAGCAAATCCGCGCCGCTGTCGCAGCAGCCGCCGCCGCGAATCGCGTCGCGCGCGCGGTCGCTAAAACTGGCGATGCCGCTGCCGGCTAGGGAAAGCTGTGCGGCTTGGACAAAACGCTTGTTGTTCGAAACCTCACCAAAATTCCAGCCTTCACCGAGCAAAAACACAGGCTCTCTTGCGGCCGCGTTGGCCGCAATTTGCAGCGCCTGCATCGCGGCTTTCGGCTGGTGCCCCATTAGATCAAAGCGAAACGAATCGACACGATAATCGCGCACCCAGCGCACGGCGGTGTCGATCATCAACTTTTCCATCATGCGGTTTTCCGTGGCGGTATTGTCACAGCAGGTCGAACGCTCCACCTTGCCGTTGCCGTCCAAGCGCTGGTAATAGCCCGGCACAATTCGATCTAACACCGAATGCAAATTCTGCCCAGACGCCGCCGTATGGTTGTAAACCACATCCATACCCACGCGCAGGCCGGTTCGGTGCAGCGCATCCA
>JANNYO010000551.1:0-3431 GCA_031410115.1 Rhodanobacteraceae bacterium
GGTGTACTTAGAAATATCCCAACAGCAAAGTACTGTTGGCGCACAAGTCAACGGTCAGTCTGCGATCAATCAAAAGACGATTACTACCGAAGTTGCTGTCCAAAGTGGTCCGACTATCGTTCTGGGTGGATTGATCCAAGAGACCAATCAAATCTCAAATGATGGCTTGCCAGGTTTAAAAAACATCCCTCTTATTGGCCGTTTGTTTGGCAGTTCCAGTAAAAACAAGAGTCGAACCGAAACCTTGATTTTGATTACACCGACGGTTGTGGAAGGTGGCTCAGACAAAATGCGAGAAGTAACCGATGAGTATGTGCGTCGCTTCAAAGGCTTGGAGCCACTCATCAGAGAAGGCGTTATTCCGCCTGCGCCAGTCAAATCCAGCGCGCCAGCACTGAGGGAGGGTGAGCTTTTGCAAACTCCAATACCCAACGCGCCTGCCGCCAAGCCAGTTCAGCAAGCAATTGCACCCGTTTTAGCAGCCCCTGAAGCCGTAAAACCACCCCAAACCAATCCCCAGCAATAAGGCTCCAACAGCATGAATTTTGTACTTCGAACCCTGGCGATAGCCACAATTTTAGCGTTGGCCGCTTGCAACCCCACAAAGACCGTTAAACCATCAACCGCAGAGACCGCAGTTGAAACTGTGCCCGCAATTCCCGACGCTGCAATGGGCAAAAAAATTGGCGAACGTGCAGTGTTACGCTGGAAAAATATCATTGGCGGCAAGTTCGCGGAAGCCTACGAAATGCTAAGCCCAGGCTATCGTCAAACGCATGAAAAGGCGGAATACATCGAAGTTATTAGTAACCGGCCGGTGCGTTGGACTAATGCAACTTTCGTGAGCACCGATTGTGCGTCCCCAGATGTATGCAACGTGCGGGTCAATATTAGTTTTGAAGTGATGTTGCCCTCAGTAGGCAAAGTGCCATCAGAAAACATCCTGGAAGAAAAATGGATTCGCGCTGGCAATGACTGGTTTTTCTTTCCGGCATCTGCTGGCAAGTAGTTCGTTCAGCTGTACGTTCACTAAAAACTTGCATTTATATTTTCTAGTTCGTAACATCCGCCTGCTGATGATTCCGCGCTCGTACTAAGGCGCGCTCAGACCGCCGTAAGGCGTGGAGCAACAGCAAAGCCCTGTAGAACAATCCTAGGAGTTTCACAAAATGAAAAAGAATTCATTAAACACCGCAGTACTCGCCAGCTTGGCAGGTATCGCAGGCATCGCGAACATTTCGAGCGCTGTCAACATCAATACTGATGGCACAGGTCAGGTTCTGATCTACCCATACTACACAGTCAATGCTAACAACCAAACTTTGCTGTCGGTTGTCAATACAACGAACAGAGGTAAGGCAGTTAAAGTCCGTATTCTGGAAGGTCGTAACTCGCAAGAAGTCCTCGATTTTAACTTGTTCTTGAGCAGGGAAGACGTCTGGACGGCAGCAATCCTAAACTTGGGTAACGCTACTGCGCCTGGTAGTATCATTACGTTCGACACAAGCTGCACCGCTCCTGCTTTTTCCAGTGATGGCACATCTACAGCTTCCGGCGTCCCGTTCGTTAACTTCCGCAATTTCCAATACATCAACGATACAGCTGGTGGCACTGGGTTAGATCGAACGCGTGAAGGTCACGTCGAAATTCTTGAGATGGCAACTTTGACCGGTGATCTGGAAGCTGCTATTACTCACAGATCAGGCACCGATAAACCGTTTGATTGCGATGCTGTCGCAGCTGGTAGCGGCCCATTGTTTACATTTACTGCGGCTGCTAACACGCCTTCAGGCGGTTTGTTTGGTGGTGGTGCGGTAATCAACATTGCTAACGGTACGTACACGAATTATTCCGCTACGGCGCTCGATGGCTTTTGGGCGACAGACGAAGTTGGCTATACAACACCTGATAACATTTTGCCTTCGTTGTCGAACGCACGTCCTCAGTCCCTCGTTTTCAGCAATGGTCGCGTAATTTCGTCCACTTGGGGTTCTGCTGCAGTAGGTGCGCCAACTGACCCAGGTCAGCGCATTGACGCCGTTAGCGCGGTGTTCATGGCAGACACCTTTTTAAACGAGTACACGACAGAAACCGGTATTGCTGCCTCGTCCGAATGGGTAGTTACATTCCCTACCAAAAGGTTCTATGTTGACAGAGCCGTTGTGATCCCACCTTTCACAACTCGATATGCTGGTGGTCAGGCATGTGACCCAATCAGCATCCAGTCTTGGAACCGTGAAGAGTTCACTACCGTCACACCTGTTGGCTTCTCGCCACCACAAGGAACGACAGTTCCAAACATCTGCTTTGAAACGAACGTCCTGACGTTTAACCAAACCATCACAAACCAACTGAACGGTACATCCAGTCCTTCCAAAATACTTGGTTCGGTGTTGTCACGAAACATCTCTACGCCTCGTATTCTAGGCGCAGCTGGAAATGGCACACAAGCTGGTTGGACGCGCATCAACTTGACGCAATCTGGCGGAACAGCTGGTGCCCCTCGCGTAATGCGTCAATCTGTTGAGAACCATCGTTTTGTTGGTTTGCCAGTTAGCGGCTTTTGGGCGGTCTCAATTGAAAATAACAACGCTACCCCTGGCGTGAAAGGTTTTTACGGCGGTGCATACAACCATCGTAACAGCCGTTCTTGCTCCTTGATTAACGGCGCTGGCGTGACACTTGGCCCAGTGTGCTTCGCACCGTAATAGCAACAATCAAGTAAGCTGCAAAGTTCACGAAACCCCGCCTCGGCGGGGTTTTTTTTCGATTTGGATTCACGCACATCAACTGATCGGAATACTATTTTTGCCTTGCGACAAGAGTCTTCTGCCGCCAATTTAGGCCTTATGTACACGCCAATATTCACGTCCGCACGCTTAGCCGCACGGCAACTCATCGAAGCTGATAAAAACCATCTCCTGTCAGCAATCGCGCAAAGACTGTCGCTAGCGTCCGATGAAATTATCAACGCCAACAGCCTCGATATTGCCGGTGCGAAAACTATTGGGACCAGCGATGCGCTGATTGATCGGCTGAAATTAGGTGAAACTCGCTTTAAATCAATCTTATCGAGCGTTGCCGATGTTATTGCCTTACCCAACCCAGTCAGCCAAGTTTTGGAGCAATGGACGCACCCGAAGGGCATGAAGATTAAAAAGTTGACCGTACCGTTTGGCGTAATCGGCGTTATTTATGAGTCACGCCCGAATGTGACGGTTGACGCAGCAGTCTTGTGCATAAAGGCGGGAAGTTCGGTTGTTTTACGGGGTAGCGCGAACGCGTTGAACACCAATCGTGCAGTCGTCAACGCGATGCGATCAGGCTTACAGGCCGCAGGATGTGATCCAAACGCGATTACCTTAATTGACTCGCCTGATCGCGCGAGTGTCACCGCGATGCTCAAAGCCCGCGGCTACATAGATTTGTTG
>JANNYO010000552.1:0-2929 GCA_031410115.1 Rhodanobacteraceae bacterium
CAGGCATTAAATTGTCCAACCACGCTGACACGCCGCGCATTCGGCGCCCAAACGGCAAACCGCACCCCATCGACTGCATCAACACAGCGAACGTGCGCGCCCAGAATCTCGTACGGGCGCAGCATTCGGCCATCACGAAGCGCGGTTAAATCCGAATCACTCAACTGCGGCCCAAAGGCAAAAGCGTCAGCCAAAACAACGCTGTCAGCGCCGCCAAACTGCACGCGCAATCGATATTCAACGCGCTGCGTGATCGCAAGCTTCGCCTCAAAAAAACCGTTGGAATGCCGCTGTTCTAACCGCCCGATTCGGCGCTGAGTATTCGCCTCAAGCACGTCCACAGCAACCGCACCCGGCAGCATGGCGCGCAGCCACCATGCACCCGCCACGTCCAAATGCAGGCCTAAAACGGCAAATGGATCGGCATGACGCGCGTCTGCCAGTGCCGCAATCTCGCCGTCAGCTAACATCAAAACTGCTCCGCACATTTACTGCCGCCGCTGGCTGCCATACGCGCGCGACATATTCAGCGATGGTGCGATCCACCGAAAAGGCACCCATGCCGGAAATATTGCACAGCGCACACTCAGCCCAGGCCGCCTGATTGCGAAAGCGGCTATCCACCTGCTGCTGGGCGCGCAGATAGTCGGCAAAATCCGCGAGCAATAGGTATTGATCATGCGCCAGCAAATTTTCGATCAATTCCTGATAGCGATGCGGCTGATCTGGCGAAAATTCGCCGTCCTTAATTGCTGACAATACCCGCTGCAGCACCGCATCGTTTTCCACAAATCGCTGCGGCACATAGCCCTGACTTTTCAGCGCTAATACAGCATCCGCATGCAAACCAAACTCAAATACATTGCCTGCGCCAATCGCCTGAAACATCTCAATATTTGCGCCATCAAAGGTGCCAATCGTGCACGCGCCATTGAGCGCAAATTTCATATTGCCCGTGCCAGATGCCTCAGTGCCAGCGGTCGAAATTTGCTCTGATAGATCTGCCGCAGGAATAATCTTTTCGGCCAAACTAACGCCGTAGTTTGGTATAAAAACCAGCTTCAACAGCGCGCCAACACGCACATCGCTATTGACCACTTGAGCGACATCATTAGTTAGGCGAATAATCAACTTTGCCGTGTGATATGCCGATGCCGCCTTGCCAGCAATAATCACCGTGCGCGGCACCATCCGCGCACGCTCGCTATCACTTGCAGCAATAATGGCCTGATAGCGCGCCACCACATGCAGCAAATTCAGCAGTTGGCGCTTGTATTCGTGGATGCGCTTAATTTGCACATCGAACAAACTTTTTGGGTCCACACCTACACCCAACTCAGTTTCGATATGCCGTGCCAATCGACATTTATTGGAGAATTTCACCGCCAAAAATTCAGCGCCTAGTGCAGGGTCAGCGGCACACGTGCGTAATTTTTCCAGCTGATTTGTATCACCGCGCCAGCCTGTACTGATTGCGCCATCTAATAAATTCGCCAAGCCTGGATTGCACTGCATTAGCCAGCGGCGTGGCGTCACCCCGTTGGTAACGTTATGAAAACGCTCCGGAAATAGCTCGGCATAGTCTTTGAATATCGTCTGCGTCATCAGCTCAGAATGCAGCGCCGCCACGCCATTGACCTTGTGCGACGCAACGATCGCCAGCGCTGCCATTCGCACGCGCCGCTCGTCGCCTTCGGCAATTAATGACAGCCGCGCAACGCGTGCGGCATCGCCAGGGAAGCGCACCGTCACCGCCGCTAAAAAACGCGCATTGATCTGATAAATCAGTTCTAAATGACGTGGAAGCAAGCGCTCAAATTGCGCCACCGGCCAGGTTTCTAGCGCTTCTGGCATTAAAGTGTGGTTGGTGTAAGAAACCGCTTGTTGAGTGATCTGCCAAGAGGCGTCAAAACTCAAGCCGTGCACATCGATCAACAGCCGCATGAGCTCCGCCGGCACCAGCGCCGGATGCGTGTCATTTAGATGCATAGCATTGCGCAGGCCAAGCTCCGTGATCAAGCCACCCTGGCGCAAATGCCGCGCGATCACATCCTGCACCGAAGCACTGACCAGCAGCATTTCTTGACGCAGGCGCAGCTCTTTTCCCGCCGCCGTGCTGTCATCTGGGTAGAGCACCCAATTGAGCGCGTCGACCTGCAAACGCTGTGCACCCGCAGCGGCAAAATCGCCCCGGCAAAACGCAGCAAAATCAATCGTATCGACCGCACTTGCGCGCCACTGGCGCAGGGTTGCCACGCGCTGACTGTTGTGCGCGGGCACGATAAAATCAAAGGCGGTCGCTGCGATCCATTCCGCTGGTTGCCAGTCGCGTTTGGCGCCACTACCACTGATTTGTCCGCCAAAGCCAATCGTGTAGCGCAGCTCAGGCCGCTCGATCTCCCAAGCATTGCCTAAGCGCATCCAATCGTCGGGCACTTCAACTTGTTGCCCAGCCTCGATGCGCTGCGCAAACATGCCAAATTGATAGCGCAGGCCGTAGCCGAAGGCGGGCAAAGCTCGTTCGGCAA
Organism: Rhodanobacteraceae bacterium; assembly: GCA_031410115.1. Taxonomy (GTDB): domain Bacteria; phylum Pseudomonadota; class Gammaproteobacteria; order Xanthomonadales; family SZUA-5; genus JANNYA01. Next base: position 2,529 of record JANNYO010000552.1, read on the forward strand.
ACGAATCCAAAAAACAAGCCGCCAAACGCCCGAGGCCACCGTTGCCCAAAGCCGCATCGAGTTCGCCTTCCAATACATCCGCCAAGTCCAGCCCAAGCTCGGCGAGCAAAGCGCGCAGTTCGTGTGTGTAGCCCAACGCGGCAATCGCGTTTCCAAGCGCGCGTCCGAGCAAAAATTCCATCGACAAATAGTGCACGCGACGCATTTTCCCGGATGCCACCGTGGCAATATCTTCGAGCTGGGTTTTGCCCCACCGTGCCAAAAGCGCATCGCGACACAAACTCGCTAAGGCGCGAAACGCCGCATCACATCGGGCTTGTTTAGACTCATCTACCGTGTCGCTACCGCGAGACTCATCTACCGGGTCGCTACCGCGAGACTCATCTACCGTGTAGCAGCCG
>JANNYO010000553.1:0-12333 GCA_031410115.1 Rhodanobacteraceae bacterium
GCCAGGCAAACAAAAAACCAGGCAAACAAAAAACCAGGCAGACAAAAAACCAGGCAAACAAAAAACCAGGCAAACAAAAAACCAGGCAAACAAAAAACCAGGCAAACAAAAAACCAGGCAAACAAAAAACCAGGTAAACAAAAAACCAGGCAAACAAAAAACCCGCGGTTTTGACGCGCGGGTTTGTTGGCGTATGACAAAAAACAAAGCTGCCTACCTAAATCCTGCGATTGTTGAGCGGGAACCATTCAACACCCGCGCATTGTCGCTGCGTGTGGTGTTGCCGAGTGCCTTGCCGTTGAACAAAATGCTTGGGTTCGACCAATAGTTCAGTCGTGGGCATGCGCCGCTTGGGCAGGGGTAGGCCATAATTGTGCGATAGCCGCCGGCTGGGTCGGCGTAACCGTGGGCATAGGGCAGCGGTGTATTGGTGGGGTCGTTTGCGGGATCGTGGCGCGCGCCCTGCAGGTGGCCAATTTCATGGCCGAAGGAATAGTTGCCGACTGCGCAGCTACGTTTGACAACCGCAAACGCCGTGCTTGAAGTCGCGCCAATGGCATTTGCCAGCCCACAATAGCTGCCGCCATCAACCATGAACACGACGACGTCGGCGGTGTTGGTGTTGCGCAGCGAGTGCACAGCATCCAAGACGCCGTCTGTGGTGCTGGCAAAGCGGTTCAAATCGGTCTGTAAATCACCTGACTCGGTGTAGGTTGCGGTGTACAGCGGCCCGGCCTGTTGATTGGTGATCTGTACGCCAGAACGGCTGTATCCGGTGTTGGTTTCGCTAAAAGCGGTGGTGACATATGCGATTGGATCGGCAAGTTGGGCTTTGGCAGTGGCAGTAATCACCACCATTGTGCGAATGACGGTGTTGGCTTTCGATGCCACAGTTGCAACCGGGCCGGACGCCATTTTGGCTTCATCGTAGCCCACGCCGTGATCGCTTTCGCGCAATAGCTCGTTCACCGCATACAGCACATGGTTGCCGTCAAAAAGTGGACGCACTTGAAACAGCTGGCCGAAAATTCGGATATTGCCGGTCACCATTTTGCCATTGCGCACCAGGGTAACTTCATTTGCCGCCCGATCATCGCCATCTTGCAAATCGACAAATTTCGCCCCCGCCGCGCGCGCAGTGCCTTGCCAAACCAGCAGCCCTTCATCGGTGGTGTAGCTGTGATCCAGTGCCGCAATGACCTCCAATTTGCCGCCTAAATTGAGCGTAATGCTTTGCGTATTCGCATTTAGCGCATCGAATTTGACTTGGACGATGCGTGCATCGGCGCTGGTGCGCTCGCCCAGCACGGCGTTCAAAGCGGTGTCGTTAAAGCTCATGCGCTCCAAAGACACATCACCAAACAGCGCGCTGTTACCGGCAACGTTGTTTTGCTCAGCGCGCGATTGCGCATAGCCAAAACAACTTAAGCTGAGTGCGATCGCTACCGCAGTGGATTTCATTGCAAAACATTTCATCGATCATTCCTTATGGGATTTGAGACGGATAGAAGTATTTGATGGCCTTGTTTTGTTTCGGCAAAGCAAGGTGTTGAAGCTCGATCTTGGTTAGTTCGTTTTGGCTGGCCAAAATCAGCCCAAATTTGAATGCGCGCTTGACCTTGTGGGGCGATGCGTCAACTCAAAAGCCACCAAAGTTGGCGGCGTGCAGAATGTAATAGCGTATTAGCATGATGTCATGCCGCAGTGCAGCGTAACTTCTGATTTCAAGACACGGTCAAACAAGATCGGCAAAACAGGCCGTGCGCCACGCAATACGGGCCATGCACAAACTGATAAAGTTCGCGCTCTCATTTATCTGGAGCAATTCATGGGTTTTCTAACTGGCAAACGCGCGCTGATTGTTGGCGTTGCAAGTGCGCGCTCGATCGCCCACGGCATTGCCAAAGCGATGCACCGCGAAGGCGCTGAGTTGGCGTTTAGCTATCAAACCGAACGGCTAAAATCGCGCGTTGAAGAAGTGGCGGCGGAAACCGGCTCGAACATCGTGTTGCCCTGCGATGTCGCGCACGATCACGAAATTGCCAGTTTGTTTGAGCAGCTGAAAACGCACTGGGACGGCTTTGATATCCTGATTCACTCGGTCGGTTTTGCGCCACGCGAACAGCTGCAGGGGCGATTTGTTGATGCCGTCACGCGCGAAGGTTTTGCGATTGCGCACGACATCAGCGCCTATTCGCTTGCGGCTCTGACCAAGGCGGCCCTGCCGATGTTCAGCGGGCGCAAAGCATCGGTGCTGACGCTAAGCTACTTGGGCGCTGAGCGCGCACTGCCGTTTTATAACGTCATGGGTTTGGCAAAAGCGAGTTTAGAATCCTGCGTTCGCTATCTCGCACAAGATTTAGGCCCAGATGGAATTCGCGTCAACGGCATTTCCGCCGGGCCGATCAAAACTTTGGCGGCGGCGGGCATCTCAAATTTCCGAAAAATGCTGGATCATGTCGAACAAACCGCACCCATGCGTCGCAGCGTCAGTATTGAAGAAGTTGGCAATGTTGCGGCATTTTTATGCTCTGACCTGGCCTCGGGCATCACCGGCGAAATCACGTATGTCGATGGCGGCTACCGCACGGTGGCAATTAATTTTCCGGATTGATGCGCTAGTTGCATGCGTTCGAAAGCCTAGTTCGCGTTAAAACAGTCAGGATTGCAGGGTGAAAACTGCGCCGCAGTAGGGGCATTTTTCTGTGCCAGTGGCTTCAATGGCAAGTCGAACGCGCGGGTGTGAATTCCACAGCGCCATGCCCGGCATTGGGCAGCTCAGCGGTAAATCAGCGGCGGTCACGACATAGGTGTTTTTCGTGTTTGCGGCCTGCTCTTGAATTTGTCTATTTGCCTGCGCCATGGTTGAACCTTCAGAATTTTTAGCGCTCAAAGTGTACGCTGCGGGCGCTCAGCTCAGAGAATAAAATTGTGGTGAATGGGAAATTGATCGTTATTGAAGGTTGTGATGGTGCCGGTAAGTCGACACTCCAGCGCGCCTTGGCAGCGAATTTGCGCGATCAGGGTATTACTGTGGCGCAAAGCGGTGAACCGACCCACGGCCCGCACGGCACGGCGATCCGGCTGGCAGCGCAAACGCAGCGCCTCAGTCCGGAAAAAGAACTTGAACTGCTGCTGTTGGATCGGCGTGCGCATGTGGCTGACGTTATTGCTCCGGCGCTGGCACACGGTGAATGGGTCATTTTGGATCGCTATTATTTTTCCACGGTCGCCTACCAGGGCGCCGCTGGACTGGATTTGGCGATGCTGCTAGCGGTGAACGAGGCGTTTGCGCCGCCGCCTGACGCCCTGCTGATTTTGGACTTGCCGGTAGCAGAATCGCTAAAACGTATTAAAGCGCGCGGCCTTCAAAGCGATGAATTCGAGCGCCCCGCTACGCTCAAGCGTGTCCGGGAAATTTTCCTGAGCTTTGCACCTTTGCCCTATGCCGTAGTTTTAGATGCGCGCCTAACGCCAGCGGAATTAGTGCAAGCGGCAAGCCAAGCGCTGACGCTGCGGCTCAATTTTAATCACAGAAGCAATACAAAAACGCAGGCGTAAAAAAACCCGGCTCGCGTGTTTCGCGAACCGGGTCGTTTAGCGTTTCAGGTTTTGTTTTACTTAACGTCTAACAGCTTAATTTCAAACTGTAGCGCTTGGTTTGGGCCAATTGCACGCGGTGCGCGATCGGCGCCATAGGCTTTCGACGGTGGCAAAAACACCTGCCAGGTATCGCCCACTTTCATCAGCGGTAAAACTTCCTGCCAGCCGGGCAGCACTTGGTCGAGCTTGAATTTCGCTGGCACGCCGCGCGCGAAGGAGCTATCGAATTCTTGACCTGAGATCAACGAACCACGGTAGTGCACGGTAACTTCGCTTTTTGCCGTTGGGCGGGCGCCATTGCCTTCTTCAATCACGCGGTATTGAATGCCTGAAGGCAAAGAAACCACGTTCTTTTTGGTTTTGTTTTCCAGCAAAAACTTGTCGCTGCGCGCTTGGTTGTCGGCAGCAATTTTCTTGTATGCGGCTTCGGCTTCACCGCGCATTTTGAATTCCAGCGCATAAAGCTGTTTGCCCATATCTTCGCGCGCAATGGTGGGCTCTTTTTTGGCAAAACCGTCTTGCACACCACGCACGACCATCGCGACGTCAACCGGCGCTTTGCTTTCGATCATGTCCAAACCGAGCTTGAAGCCAAGCGCGTAGGACAATTTGTTCTTATCCAGTGGCACGGGTGCAGGCGGCTGATCGCTCGCCGCCGCGGCGGCCGGTGCAGCAGCTGCGGGTGCGGCTGCTGTTTGCGCGAAAGATGCACCTGACAATATGAGCGCAGCAAAGATCACGGCGGTTTTAGGCAAAACATTAAAAACAAAATTCATCAAGGATTCTCCAAAAAAATGATTTGTCTGCGTCGCTTGATTGGCGACTTGCAGCGCGCTTTTGATCGGTCAACGACCGGTGAAAGGTTTAGGCGGCGGAGTGTAGCCAAGGGCCAAAGCCATTGCCTACAGCAATCAGGCCGCAAAAGCCGCTTCAGATGCCTGCGATTCAGAAGCCAGTTTTACAAAACTAACAAGTGATGTTCAGTTCGAGGCAAAAAAAACCCGGTTTCCCGGGTTTTTCGAATGAAGTTTAAAAAACGGTTCTAGTTCTTTTCAGCCGACAAATACGCCATCGCAAATTTGCTGACATCAGCGTCAATCTTGCTTTTTTGCGCGCCCGACAAACGTAGCCCGGCACGGTCACGTTCGCCTGCGGCTTTTTCGACGTCCAGCCTAGATGCCAGCGAATACCAGTAGTAGGTTTTACCCGCATCTTTCGCCACGCCGTCGCCATCGCGATACATCACCGCCATGTTGTACATCGAATTACCGTGCCCGGTTTGCGCTGCCATGGTGTAAAGCCGAATCGCTTCGCCGTTGTTTTCCGGCATGCCTTCGCCTTCATCGTTCATAATAGCCAAGTTGTACATCGAACCCGCGTGGCCTTGGTCGGCAGCTAAGCCGTAGTACTTCGCAGCGGTTTTGTCATCGATTGCACCGCCCTCGCCGTTGTCATACATGAGTGCTAAGTTGTACTGCGCATTGATGTGGCCTTTGTCGGCGGCGGATTTGTACCAGTAACGCGCGCGCTCGTCGTCGGTTTTGACGCCCTCGCCGTTGTCATACATCAGCGCCAAATTGTACTGCGACGACAAATTACCGCCATTCGCCGCCTTCAAATACAGCTGGGCGGCTTTGATATCGTCAACTTTGGTGCCTTCGCCTTCGTCATACATGTAGGCCGCGCGTGAGGCCGCATCGATATCGCCTTTCGCCGCCGCCATTTCAAACCATTTCAGCGCTTCTGGATCGTTGGTTTCGCCGTCTTTACCTTCGTCTAGTGAGTCACCCAGCTCATACATGGCCTGCACATTGCCTGCCTTGGCATTGGCGCGCAATTGCGTGAGCGCTGAGCTGGCAGCAAGGCATAACCCGGGCGCAATTGCGCACACAACGGCTAAAGTTAAAATGCGACGCATAGTGGAATCCTAATCTGTGGGTTGGAGCCGGTAATGATAGCGAAACTTTTGTCTTTGCAACCCCCTGAATTGCAGGGGGAAGTCTCGCCCGAAGGCGACACGACCAATGATTCAGGCTTGCTGCGCGAAACCAGCAATTACGTTACTGTTAAAAATTAGATGCACAACCTGGAGCCCAGCGATGACGACAGCTGCAAAAATGCCACTGTGGCAACCCTCCGCTGAGCGTATTGACGATTCAAACATGACGCGCTTTATTCGCTTTATCAATGAGCGCTTTGCACTAACGCTGACCAGCTATCCAGAGCTACACGATTTCAGCGTGCAGCGCACTCATGATTTTTGGCGCAGCGTGTGGGAGTTCTGTGGCATTCGCGCTACCGGTGATTTAGACCCGGTTGTAGACGATGCCAGCCGCATGCCGGGGGCGCAGTGGTTTAGCGGCGTCAAGCTGAATTTCGCGCAAAATTTACTGCGCTTTAATGACGAGCGGATTGCGCTCGTCGCGCGCGATGAAACCAGCGATCGCACGTCCTGGACGTTTTTTCAATTGAATCGCGATGTTGCCGCTCTTGCCGGTTACTTGCGCGCGCAGGGCTTGCAGCCTGGGGACCGGGTTGCGGCATTTATGCCAAACATCGGTGAAACGGTGATTGCAATGTTGGCGGCAACCTCGATTGGTGCGGTATTTTCCAGCTGTTCGCCGGATTTTGGCACCAGCGGTGTATTGGATCGCTTTGGTCAAATTGAGCCGAAGGTTTTAATTTGCTCAGATGGCTATCGCTACGGCGGCAAAGTGTTGTCTAGCCTGGATAAAATGCGCGCGGTGCTGGCCAAATTACCCAGCGTAACGTGTGTGATCCTAGTCGGATATTTGACTGAAAATCCGGACTTGTCGGCCCTGTCCGCAAATGCGGACTTGTCTGTCGTGTCCGCAAGCGCAGACTCATCGGTCGCACCCAGTGTGATTTTATACAGTGACGCACTGAAGTTTGCGCCGGCGCAAGCGGCGCAATTTTATGCCGCGCCATTCGCGCATCCGCTTTACATTATGTATAGCTCAGGCACCACCGGCGTGCCCAAGTGCATCGTGCACAGCAGTGGCGGGACGTTGATTCAACACTTAAAAGAGTTGGTGCTGCACACTGACGTCAAGCGCGAAGATCATGTGTTTTACTACACCACCTGCGGCTGGATGATGTGGAACTGGATGGTGTCCACGCTAGCGGTGGGTGCGACGCTGGTGCTGTTTGATGGTTCGCCTACCCACCCCACACCGGATGCACTTTGGGATTTGGTCGAGTCGGAAAAAATCAGCGTCTTTGGCACCAGTGCCAAATGGATATCTGCCAGCGAAAAAGCGGGCATCAAGCCGATGCTCAGCCACAAGCTCGCGGCGCTGCGCACGCTGCTTTCCACCGGCTCACCCTTGAGCGATGACAGTTTTGAGTACGTCTATCGGGATGTAAAGCAGCGCGTGCTACTGGCGTCGATCTCGGGTGGCACGGATATCGTGTCGTGCTTTGCCCTTGGCAACCCGATGTTGCCGGTGTATCGCGGCGAGCTGCAATGTCGCGGCTTGGGGATGAAAGTTGAAGTGCTGGATGATGATGGCAAGCCGGTGCTTGGGCAAAAAGGCGAGCTTGCCTGCACGCGCGCGTTTCCCTCCATGCCGATTCGTTTTTGGAACGATGCGAATGGCGCAAAGTATCAGTCGGCCTATTTTGAAAAATTCCCGAATATTTGGTGCCATGGCGATCATGCGGAAATCACCGAGCATGGCGGCGTGATCATTTACGGGCGCTCGGATGCCACGCTCAATCCAGGTGGCGTGCGCATCGGCACGGCGGAAATTTATCGCCAAGTAGAAAAGCTCGACGAAGTTTTGGAATGTTTAGCGGTTGGGCAAGAATGGCAAGACGATGTGCGCGTGATTCTGTTCGTGCGCCTGCGTGATGCCTTGGTTTTGGACCAGGACTTGACGCAAAAAATTAAAGCCACTATTCGCGCTGACACCACGCCGCGCCATGTGCCCGCCAAAGTGATTCAAGTGCCCGAACTGCCGCGCACCCGCAGTGGCAAAATCACCGAGCTGGCAGTGCGCAATGTGATTCACCGTTTGCCAGTTCAAAACACCGACGCGCTGGCGAACCCAGAATCCTTGGCGCACTTTGCCGACTTGGCGGCGTTGCGGAGTTAGCCGCAGTTCGCGGTTTTTGCTTTCAAAAATATTTATAAAATACCTGATACGAATTCCCAGCAGCCCGCGTTCTTGTAGATATCCACAGCTATAAACAGGGAAACCCAATGCCTTTGCGCCCATTTTTGCTGCTATTCCTGCTGTTAACCAGCGCGTTTAGCCAAGCCCAGCCCGCGCCCGATCTGATTTCCGACGCCGTTGGCAGCTCCGCCGGGGAATTTCGCGTCGACGAATCCGGCTCTGCGACGTACTCGATTCCACTTTATGTATTGCCCGGAACCGCCGGTACCGCACCCAGTTTGACGCTGGCGTATTCGTCCAACGCCGGCGAAGGTGCGCTCGGCAAGGGCTGGAATTTATCCGGCAACAGCAGTATTTCGCGCTGCCGGGCGACGCGCGAATCCGGGGATTTTTTAGACGCAGCTGAACAGCCGATCGATGGCTACAATGATCCGATCAACTTTTCCCCAAGCGACAAATTTTGCCTAGACGGTCAGCGCTTACTGCCCGAATTGACCGCAAGTGGTGCGGTCGTCGCCAACGTGTTTCGCTTAGAACTAGACGCGTTTACCCGCGTCACCGCAATTTATGATGCCAACCCCGCCACCGGGCCGCGTGCGTTTCGGGTGCAGCGACGCGACGGCACCACTGGCTGGTACGGGGATTTCAATGGCTGCGCGCTCAGCGCTGGGCTGTGCTCGTTGACGCGTGTAGCCGCAAACCGCCCCGATGCCTATCTATACGCCAATACGCTCGACGCCGCTGGCAACGTGATCCAACGCGCTGAGGCCTCGGCGTGGGCGATGAATCGCATGCTCGATTCGAACGGCAATTACATTGATTATCGTTATTTGAACGACCCAGATAAAAGTGAGTTGCTGCTAGAGCGCGTCGAGTACACCGGCTTTGCCCGCTACGCCAACGCCGCCGGCACACACGCTGCCGTGGCACCGTATGCCTCGATGGTTATGCAGTATTCGGACTTAAGCGCCGCTAGTTGGCAGACCGGCTACAGCGGCGGCAGCCGTTTTGTGCGCAGCAAACGCTTAGAAAACGTCACCAGTTTGCTCGGCTCCAACCCGGTGCGGTTTTATTCGCTGAGTTATCAGACTTCGGTCAGCGGCAGCGGCAGTGATTTGTTAACTTCCTTCTTAGAATGCCGCGACAGCACGCAAGCGGTGTGTTTGCGCCCCACCACATTTAACTACTCAGCCGCACAAACCACTGCCACGCTTGAAAAAACCGCATCATCCAGCGGCTTGGGCAAATTGGTCGATTCCAAGTTTGGCGATATCGACGGCGATGGCCGCACCGAGCTGGTGTGGGTGCGCAATACCTCAGGCCTGTGCCCAAGTTCCGCGATCCAAATTTCCAAAGCCACAAAAGACGCCACCGGGCGGGTCGTCATTGGGCAACCCATCAACAGCATCTGCACCGGCTGGGATTCAGGTCCGGGCGGCAACACCTTCGCCGGGCTGTTTTGGCAGCTGATGGACTACAACGGCGATGGTCGGGATGACTTGATGTTGGGGCAGCGCCCGGATCAGTTCAGCGGCCCAACCTTTTGGCGTGTGTATCTGGCTTCAGCCACCTTCGTCGGCTTTGAAGCCACGCCCTCGATCACCACGCCGATCCCAGTCACCGTGCACAGCGGCTTATCCACATCGCCCGGCACAGTGCAATTTGGCGACTTGAACGGCGATGGCATTTTGGATGCGATTTACCCCAAGGTCACCAATCCAAATCCGCTGACCTACCGGCTGTTTGCGCGCTACTTGGAGCGCAATAGCGCGGGCGTGTTTGAGTACTCGGCGGAATACACCATTAACTATGAATCGGCAGTGCCGGGTTATGTGGCGTGTGGCGATTGCCTGCTGCGCAATGTTGCCAAAACTGGGCAAAACCTGCGCGATATCAATGGCGATGGGCGCGCAGATTTGCTGATGACGGTCGCCGCCGGCGAAAATCCAAACCGTAACCCTGAGCTGTTTCGCAATATGAAGCTTTGGGTCAGTGTCGCCAGCCGCAATGAAGGCAGCGTGCCCAGCCTAACGCTGAAATTCCTCACCGGTACCGGCAGCGATTTAAGCGCGGCAGACCGTGCCCCCCAAGTCGAAGGCGAAGCCGCCGACTTTAACGGCGATGGCCTGGCGGATTTACTGTATTGCTACAAGCCTGATCCGTCTGAATCCTACGAGCTTTGCACCAGCTATTTAGGCACCGGATTGTTAGGCGCCAAAGCATTTCGCCCAATTGGCGTGCCCTTCGATCAGCGCAGCGACCGCCATTTGGTCGACATCAACGGCGATGGCCGCACCGATGTCATCAATCGCCCCGGCAACCCGATCACCGACGGGGCTTACCAAGTTTTATACGCCAATTCAGAAGGTGCGCTCGACACCTTCGACAGTCCCATGCCCGGCTGTACCCTGGTTGCCTGCGCCGCCACCGCCTTCGAATTTGGCTCCAGTTTTTTCATGGACTTAGACGGCGACGGCGCGCTCGACTATCTAGCACTACAGTCGCCACCGAATGTCAACGACAATATTCGCACTGCCACCTCCAGCGTCAGCAGCCAATTTGCGCCCAAAGATGTGATTGTGCAAATCGCCAATGGCTATGACGCGCAAACCACGATTGACTATTTGCCGCTGACCAATCGCGATATCTATCGGCGTGATCAAAACAGCCGTAACACCATGATTGTTGGGCGTAATTCGCCGGTGCAAGACTTGCTGATGCCGATGTATGTGGTGAGTAAAGTAACCAGCTCCGCACCCACACAAAGCAATGCTAATGGCTTAAGCACACTCAACTACCGCTACGCCGGCGCCAAAGTCCAAGGCGGCGGGCGCGGCTTTTTGGGCTTTCGCGAGGTGGTTACTTTCGACGGCAACTACGATGGCAGCGGTGCGCAAAACTGCGGGCCAGGCCAGACCACTTGCCACATGGCCAGCGTGTCCACCTACAGCCAAGCTTTCCCCTACATCGGCGCGCCGTTTCAATCCATGAGCTATGTGATTGACGGTAGTTTCATTACCACTTCCTGCCGTGGCGCCGGGCGTGGTTCGGATAACTGCGCCCAGCTCAATAGCGACTTTCCCACACTCAACATCAGCATTAACCGGCAAATCAAATTTTCCGGCCACGCCATGGCCTGCCAGTCCGCCAACGGCAGCGTCGCCCAATGCCCCGGTCCATTCGCCGGCGGCGCGCAGTGCTTCGCCGGCGCCGCACCGCAGCTGCAAATGTCCGAAGGCAGCATGATCCTGAGCAATGGTGTAGTGCCTAATCGTTTCAACCCCGGCGGCAAGCCCCAGGGATTGTTCGTTTACTTACTAGGCTCGCAAGACCAAAGTTACGAGCTACAGGGCGCTGCCGGCAACCGCACCACCGCAGAAGTGTTCGCCGTCAACTGCTATGGCGATGGTTTAGGCAATCTCACGCTCAATCAAACCGCCACCGCCGGTATTCCGTCTGACAACGAACCCGTCGGCGGCAGCGGCAAACTGCGCCAAATGACGGTGCGCAACGTCTTCCAAGATGACGTGGCAAACTGGCGCTTAGGCCGCTTAATGTCCGCCAGCGTCAGCCACGGCGTCAAGCAAGCGGGCGAGCAAAATTTCACTACCTTAAGTCGCGACACCCAGTTTCGCTATCAGTCCGCCAGCTCTAAGCTATTGAATTATGAAGGTATTTCCGCCGCCGCCAGCGTTGGCGACCCGCTGTCATACGCCGCCAACACCTACTACGATTTTGATGCCTTCGGCAATAAAACCGCCGCCTACACCTGCTCGACCGATATCAGCGAAGCGCTGTGCCGTGATCCGAATAACGCCAGCAACCCAATGCGGTTTCATCCCGCCACCATGAGCATTCGCCGCTTCGGGCGCACGCAATTTGATCCCGATGGCCGTTTTGCAGTCTCGACCAGCGGCGCGTTTTATAATCCCAGCGTGGCAACCAAAGAATGGACCGAGCGCAACACCGGCAGCATTGTAAGCCGCGATGAATTTGGTGAGGTAACTTCCAGCATCGATGCCAATGGCGTGGGTATGACCATGCAGCGCGGCATCTTGGGGCGGGATTATTATGCCGCCAGCCAATCCGGTGCCAGCTCCACGACGACGTATCGGTGGTGCAATGGCTTTGGCAGCAACGCCGTTTCCTGCCCCAGTGGTGCCAGCTTCCGACGCCAAATCATCGCCAGCGGCGCACCGATCATCTGGAGCTATTTCGATGTGTTGGGGCGCGAAATCCAGTCCGTCAAGCAAAGCAATTTTGCCGCACCCAGCGCCGCGCAGGCGTTAGTTACGGTCTGCACCAATTTTGATTCGCACGGCAGAACCGTGCGCGCCACCGAACCGGTTTTTGCCAGCGCCAGCACCGCGGGTGAGCCGCAATTTAGCTCAGGCTCCGGCTGCGGCCCAAGCTCAACCAGCATGCGCTTCGACGTGCTGGGCCGCGAACGCATCGTCACCCAACCCGATGCCGGCACCACGATCATGTCGTACGGCACCGTACTAAATCCCGTGACCTTTCCCGGCGGTCAGGTTGTTAACGAAGTCAGATCAACGGTGAGCAAACGCGCGCCCGACAATGGCTCCACCAC
>JANNYO010000554.1:0-1551 GCA_031410115.1 Rhodanobacteraceae bacterium
GGCGCGCGCTGCAACGTTTGAATACATCAACGTGTACTACAATCGAATCCGGCTGCATTCGCGCCTGGGCTATCTCAGCCCGGATGCGTTTGAAGCCAAATACTCTCTTAGCTGAGTGTCCGTTGAAATGGGGCAGGATCAGTTCAGTCATTCTTACTAAGCTTCGCAAGCAGATCAGCATCTCGTGAAAGACTGCACCTTTTTACAACAAATTATGATCGGCTTATTGAATACGCGAGTGACTTGTCAGGTCTGTGAATCATAGATCGATTTGTGGGTACATTGAATCCGGTCTTTCGGGCATCGCGCGTTGAAGTAGATATCCACTACAACCCGCCAGGAATTCGGGGCGAACCACGATTTATGGAAGGCGTCTTTCGCTCCACAAAGTTGCACGGTTCATTGGATTGGGCATACGACCAGCACTTACGGCGGCTAACACGAAAAGGTATCCCATTTGGAGCCCCCTCAGACCATAGCGACGTCGCAAAAGAGCCAGTCGATACGGTAATGATTTATCCAAATCCTGCGAAAGACGTAGAAACAACGCAGTATCCGTACGCAGAGCTTTTTCGTGACTTTGCCGCTGCGGTTTGTCGCCCGAATGCGGTAGTTTTTGTTTATGGTTACGGCTTTGGCGACGAGCATATAAATAGAGTTTTACTCGATATGCTCACGATTCCCTCAACCCATCTTGTGGTTGTTTCACGCGACGCAGATGCCCGGTTGGAAAAATTTTGCGAGCAAACCCGTGAAGCGCAGGTATCACTATTGCTGGGACAGCACTTTGGAGACTTGAAAACGTTGGTTGATAATTATTTGCCAAAGCCAGCATTAGATTTCATTTCCGGAAGAATGAACGAGCTGTTAAAGAGTCGCTCGGTACCAATCGATCCACCATTATTATCGCCTTCGCCAGCCGCAATTTAGGATCGTGATGACAACGCACATCGAACAAATGGCGAATCTGGTGATTGGGTCAGTTGAGTCAGTTTCGCCCAACGAAATCAGAATTCTGCTCGAGCTTGATGCACCGCATGCGGTGGCGCTAAACACAGGAACGCCAACCGCATTCCCGCGCATTAATGGCTACATTTTGATTCCAAACGAAGCTGGCGCAACGGTTGCATACATAACGTGGATCGGGATTGAACGATCACCCTTTCCAAAGCGTTCCGGGCTAAAGGACTTCGGCTTAATTGATTTGCCCTTTCCGCTTCGAAAAATGGCGGTCTCGCCGGTGGGAACTCTTTGTTCAAGAAGGGATCGTCAGTCTGGCAATGTCGAATTCGACCTGTCTCGTGGTGTTTCTGCCTTTCCATCGGTAGGGGATCAGGTGTTGATGCCCACACCTGATCAAATTGCGGCGATTGTGGGTGCGAAAAAATCGGATCGGCGCGTTCGCATTGGGTCATCGCCGATGGCGCTAGATACGCCGATCATGGTCGATCCAGATAAGCTTTTTGGACGGCATTTGGCCGTCTTGGGCAATACCGGTAGCGGAAAGTCTTGCACCGTTGCTGGCTTAATTCGCGCTTCACTTGATGCCGC
>JANNYO010000555.1:0-4957 GCA_031410115.1 Rhodanobacteraceae bacterium
GGGCGCGGTCATCGTCAGCCAGTGGCGATAGGCTTTCAAGCGCCATTCGGTCAGCCAATCGGGCTCGTTTTTCTTCGCTGAAATCGCGCGCACCACATCTTCGCTTAAACCTTTGGCAAAAGATTCGGTTTCAATATCGGTGGTAAAACCGTGTTCGTAGCCGCGCTTGATTGCGTCGTGCACGGCCTGCATGGTGCCAGTGTCGGCGGTGGGTTCGAGCCTACTTTCTAGTTGCGTACTCATAATTTCCGTCCTTAAACCGGCTGTGCAGCGAGTGTTGGTTGCGCCGGGCGCGGCGCTGGCGTTAGCCGCTGTGGCAGGGCTAAATCTGCGAGCGTGACCGCTTCAAGTGCGGCAATCACGGCCTGGTTGATGGTGCGCCAATGGCTTTTCGTGCCGCAGAAGCCAGCGCGTAGGCAGTTGCCGCCGTGCGCGGTGCATTCAGTTAAACCGAGCGGGCCCTCGAGTGCGGCCAATACGTGCGCAACGCTGATTTGCGCCGGCGCGCGCGCCAACTGATAGCCGCCGCGCACGCCGCGTGTGGCACTGACCAAGCCAGACTTCGCCAGTTGCTTTAAGAGCTTCGCCACCGTTGTTGGTGCGAGACGCGTATCAGCCGCGAGCGTCGGTGCCGATACCGGCGCACTAAGCTGCGCCATGCGTGCGAGCACAACCGTTGCGTAGTCACTGAGCTTACTAATTTTAAGCACGGCAGATGGCAGATTTGGAAAGAGGACAAATATAGTACCCTTTCAGTGTAAGGCGCATGAACACGACCGTTCCAGTATCGGCAATTGCGACTATATTTGACACGTGTCCAGCAATCCCGCTAGAATTTCCGCATGAGCTACACCACTGTTCGCCGACTAGAAGAAAAAGAGCGCCGTCGCAGCGAAATTTTAGATGCGGCGGAAATTGTGTTCGCGCGCGCAGGCGTCAGCCTTGCCAAGATGGAAGATGTCGCACGCACCGCGAGGGTGTCACGCGCGCTTTTATATGTCTATTTTCCGGACAAAGAAGCGTTGCACTTTGCGATTTCAACGCGTGCCATGCAGCTTTTGCGGGATCGCTTTCAAGCCGCTGTGGCGCGCCAGCTGACTGGGCTAGAACAAATCACCGCGATTGGGCGTGCTTATCTAGCCTATTCGCAGGAGTTTCCGATGTATTTCGCGGCGTTGAGCTCTTTTGAGTCGCATAAACCAGACGAAATTGTGCCGGATTCAATCGAGCAACGCTGCGTGTTAGCGGGGGATGAAGTGCACGCGGTAACCGCCAAAGCGGTGAGTTTAGGGATCAAAGACGGCACTGTGCGTGCCGATGTTGGCGACCCACATTTGATCGCAGTAACGCTCTGGGGTTTTTTGCACGGCGTGATTCAATTGGCGCAAACCAAGGCAAATGTGCTGGCGCACGATGGCATTAGCCAGCCTCAGCTTTTAGCGAAAGCTATGGAGATGTGCTGTGTCGCAGTGGCTGGGCCTAAAGCTCAGATTTAGTTCCTTTTTTTAACGTGAAATTGACATATGTCTAATAGATGGATTAAAGCGCAATCATTATCAGCTGTCTTGTTTGGCTACCTAGCCAGCACCGCACATGCTGCGGTACCGGCCAATGTAGAGGATTACATTCAACTCGGACTCGAAAATAATCAGCAACTGCAATCCGCGCAATTTCAGGTAATTTCAGCTCAGCAGGCGTTAAAAGCAGCGCGTGCGGCGTTTCACCCGAGTGTGAGTTTCGAAGCGCGCTATCTGCGTAGCGCGGGTGGGCGCACGATTGATTTTCCGATTGGCGACGCGCTGAACCCGGTGTATCGAACACTCAACGGCCTGACCGCAGGCAGCGCGAACGCCACGCAGTTTCCGAGCATTGAAAATCTTGCGTTCGATTTGCTGCGCACGCGCGAGCAAGACACGCGCTTGAAGCTTGGTGCACCGCTGTATGCACCGCAACTCGACGCGGCAATTGAAGCCGCCGACGCGCGCGCCAACGATGCCAATGCCAGTCGCGAAATTTACGCCCGCACCTTGGTGCGTGATATTCGTCGCGCTTACAGCGGCTTTGGTCAGGCGACTGCCGCTATGGCGGTGCTAAAAGCCTCAGAGATACTGTTGACCGAAAATCTCCGCGTTAATGCCGCGCTGGTGCGGGCAGGTTCGGTGACGCGGGAGCGCGAGCTGCGCGCAAACGCTGAATTATTAGCCGTGCAGGATCGTTTGCAGAGCAGCGAAAACGCAGTTGCGTCTGCCAAACGCTACCTAAATTTTCTCGTCAACCGGCAACTAGATACAGTGGTTGCGCCGCCGGTATTGGCGATTACGAGCCGCACATCGGTGGCAAATGGCAGCAGCGCGTTACGCCCTGAATTGAGCAAACTGGACGCCAATTTGAGCCTAGCGCACGCGGGCTTGAGTCAGGCGGCTGCGGGCAACAAACCGACGGTTAGTTTTGGCTTGGACGCGGGCACTCAGGGTGAAAATTACGGTTTTGGTTCAGGTAAAAACTTTGCCACCGCCGCGATCGTATTGAACTGGCGCTTCTTTGACTTTGGTCAAACCCGCGCGCAAAAAGCTGCCGCCGGGGCGCGTATCAGTGCGCTGCAATCCGAACGGATTGCACTGATGGCGCAGCTTGAGCTGGCCGCAAAGCAAGCGCGCGACGAGGTGATCAGTGCGGCAAAACGCATCAACACAGCGCTGGCACGACAAGCGGCGGCAGAAGAAGGTTTTCGCATCGTTGCGCGCAAGCGTGACGCCGGTGCGGCGACGCAGATTGAGTTTCTAGACGCCGAGCGGGCACGCACCGAGGCTTTACTGGCTTTGGATTCCGCACGTTTTGATCAAGCCAATCAGCTGGCTGAGCTTGAGCTCGCACTCGCGGCGTATCCCTTGAGCGCGCGCTTCACCAACAAATCGCAGTAAGGAATTCGTCATGAAACTCTATCGTTTGAATTTGATCCTTTTGTTTGCCTTCAGCGTTCCGGCCTGCAGCAAACCAACGCCGACGCCAGCCGCTACCAGCGCTGGCAATGCCATTCCGGTCGAAACCGTTCAAGCCGAGCCGGCAGGTACAAACAATAGCATTTACGCCACCGGAACCCTAAGTGCCAACAGCGAGATTCGCTTAAGTTTCAAAACCGGCGGCATTGTTAAGCGCGTGCTGGTAGAAACGGGCGAGCGCGTGCGGGCAGGTCAGCTATTAGCGGAACTTGACCGCACCGAAGTGGCGGCTGGCGCGACACAAATGCAGTTAAACCTGCGCAAAGCCGAACGTGATTTCGCCCGGGCTGAGAGCTTGTTTAAACAAGACGTAATCGCCAGAGCGCAGCTTGACGATGCCCGCACCGCGCTCGATGTGGCGCGCGCAGGTAGCGTGGCGATGAATTTCAACAGCGATTCTGGACGCATCACTGCGGTCAAGGACGGCATTGTTTTGCGCCGCTTTGCCGAAGCTGGCGAAGTCATAGCGCCCGGTGCACCGGTGTTGGGATTAAGTCAAACCGACGCAAAGCAGGTTTTAAAAGTCAGCCTCAGCGACATTGATGCGATGCGTATCGACATGAATGATGCTGCCGAAGTCAGCTTCGACGCGTTGCCGGGCGTGAAACTCAGTGCCCATGTCGCGACCCTGGCTGGGTCAGCGAATCCTGGCACTGGCTTGTTTGATATCGAGCTGGCACTGGAGGATGACACTGGGCGCTTGAGCTCAGGAATGATCGGCCAAGCGGTGATTACGCCGCGCGCACCGAAAGCACCGGATGCATTTAATCCGAGCGACGCGCTGTTAATCCCGCTGATCGCGCTGGTCGAGGCGAACGCCGAGCACGGTGTTGTTTATGTGATTGAAAATGGCGTTGCACATAGCCGCAATGTCACGCTAGGTGAAATTCGTCGGGATGCGGTGATTGTCACCCACGGCATCACCGCGTCCGAGCAGATCGTCGTGCGCGGTGCGGCGTATTTGACCGAAGGAGCCAATGTGCTGACAGGCGCCGCGGTTGCAGCGGTGAGTACGCGGCAATGAGCATTGCGCGCTTTGCCGTACAAAAATTTCAGTTCACCCTGGTGGTGTTTGCCCTACTGATCGCGATGGGCGTATTTGCGTTTATGAAAATCCCGCGCGCGGAAGATCCGGCGTTTCCAATTCCAGTGGTCAGCGTGATTGCGGTGTATCCGGGTGCGGACCCGGTCGATATGGAAGCCCTAGTCGCCGACCCGTTAGAAGATGCGATTGCCGAGCTAGACGACGTCAAAAACATTTGGTCGGAAGTGCGTGATGGCGTATCGGTCACGCGCGTTGAGTTTAGTTGGGATGTAGATCCAGAGAAAAAATACGACGAAGCAATCCGGGAAATCAACGCGCTGCGCAGCAAATTGCCAGTGGATTTGACCGAATTTGTCATTCGTAAGGCGAATCCAACCAACGTCAAAATTGTCCAGTTCGCGTTGCTGTCCGACACCGCAGATGTGCGAGAAATGCGCCAACAGGCGGAGAATTTGCAAGACCAGCTCAAAACCGTTGCGGGCATTAAACAGGCTGAGTTTTGGGGCTTACCGCAGGCAGAAGTGCAGGTCGTGATTGATCCCGCACGCATGCGCACGGCGGGGGTGACGGTGCAGCGATTACTCGATGCAATTAAGGCGGAAAACACCAATATTCCAGGCGGCGCGATCAGCGTGGGCGCGCGTAAGTTCAATCTGCGCACCAGTGGCGACTACGCATCCATCGAAGAAATTGCCAACACCACCGTCGGCGGTGCTACGAATCAACGTGTACGTCTAAAAGATGTTGCAAGCGTGCAATGGGCGGCGGGCGAAAGCGATGTGATGGCGCGCTTCAACGGCAAACGCGCCGTTTTTATTGGTGCGAATCAAAAAGACGGGCAAAATATTTTCGTGGTTAAGACACGCGTCGCCGAGCGTGTCAAATCTTTCAGCAAACATCTACCTGCGGGCAT